>NZ_UWOA01000080.1:0-11305 GCF_900604305.1 Mycobacterium sp. P7213 | reverse complement strand
GCTCGGCGGCGGGGGCGGCGGTTCCTCGCTGCTCGGCGGCGGAGGCGGCGGCACCGTGGTGCTGGTGCTGGTCCGGGTGATCTCGTCCTGTACCGGCGGCACCGAGACGGTGCTGCTCGTGGTGGCCGGCGTGGCCAGATCGCGGGTTTCGGTGCGGGCGAACAGCAGTGCCACCGACACCACCAGCGAGACCGCGGCGATGATCACGGTGACACCGACCACCCACGGCCACCGTGGTGTCTTCGCGCCCGGCTCCGGTTCGTCGGGCACGTCGTAGTTGTCGTAGTCGTAGAGCCGCGGATCCACCGGCACGTAGGGGCCGCTCAAAAACTGCTCGGATTCGGGCGCCGAGTAAGCCTGCGAATACGCGGTGCTGTCTGCCCGCGCGGCGGCCGGAGTGGCCGTCACATCGTCCAGTGGCTGAATCTCCCCGCCCGCGCCCGCGTCGGGGGCCATGTCAGCGGCTGCGTCCGGGGCCGGCTGACCGTTGCCGGAGCCCTCGTCTCCAGAGCCCGCCTCTGGGGGATTCGGCCCGCTCATTCCCGCCTATCCTTTTCAAACCGCCGCGCCACGACCTGACCGGTTGCGGTCGACATCAACCACCGTTGGTCATTGTGCATCGGCAACCCTACCCAAGCGGGTCGACACGGCGGCCGCAGCGGAGATCCGGTCAGTGTTTCTCGGCGCCGATGTAGTACTCGAAGACCAGTCCGGCCACGCTCGACAACACGAACGCCACGCCGGCGGCGATCAGCCACGGCAGCCACAGCGCGATCCCGACGGCCGCCACCGACCCGGACAGCGCGATCAGGATGGGCCACCAGCTGTGCGGGCTGAAGAAGCCCAGCTCGCCGGCGCCGTCACTGACTTCGGCCGCCTCGTAGTCCTCGGGACGGGTGTCCAGCCGGCGGGCCACGAACCGGAAGAAGGTGGCCACGATCATGGCCATCATGCCGGTCAGGAACAGCGCGGTGGTGCCGGCCCATTCCACACCGCCGGTGGCGAACTTCCCGGTCAGCACCGCGTAGATCACGCCGACCACCAGGAAGAAGGTGGCGACGAACTCGAACAGCCTGGATTCGATGCGCATGCGGTTGTCCCTACTTGTTGCTGGCTTGCGGGGCTAGCAGGCCACGGCGGCTGTCGAACGGGAACGTGGTGGTCGCCAGTGGGTCCTGTCCGATTGCCTCCAGCGCCTCGGCGTTGGTCTTCCCGGCGATGCGCTGGTCCAGATAGGCCTTGAAGTCATTGGGCGAGACCACCCGGACCTCGAAGTTCATCATCGCGTGGTAGGTGCCGCACATCTCAGCGCAGTGGCCGACGAACGCGCCTTCCTTGGTGATCTCGGCGACCTGGAAGGTGTTCACCTGGTTGTTGCGCTCGGGCCAGGCGATGACGTCACGCTTGAACAGGAACTCGGGCACCCAGAAGGAGTGGATGACGTCGGCCGAGTTGAGCACGAACTCGATACGCTTGCCACTGGGCAGCACCAGCACCGGGATCTCGCCGGTGGTGCCCACCGTCTCGATCTTGTCGAAGTTCAGGTAGGTGCGGTCCTCGGCGTTGAGTCCCTGGATCGGCCCGACCAGTTCCTCGCCGTGCGCGTCCACGCCCTCGGGCTTGGAGACCATATCCGCCTTGCGATCCGGGTCCGATCCGTCGTAGCCGCGGATGGTGCCGTCGTGGAAGTCGACCTTCTGGTAACCGAACTTCCAGTTCCACTGGAAGGCGGTGACGTCGACGACCACCTCGGGGTTGGGCTCGTGGTGCAGCATCTTCTCCTGCACGACGACGGTGAAGTAGAAGATCACCGCGACGGCCAGGAACGGCAGGACGGTGAGTCCGAGCTCCAGCGGCATGTTGTAGCCGAACTGGCGCGGCAGTTCGGTGTCGGTCGCCTTCTTGCGGTGGAAGATCATCGACCAGAAGATCATTCCCCAGACGAGCCCACCGATCACCACCGAAGCGATGACCATGCCGATCCACAGCTGGTAGTTGGCCTCAGCCTCCGGCGTGATGCCCTTGGGCCAGCCGAAGCCGACCACATCGGTCCAGTCGACGCTGCAACCGCTGAGCGTCACCGCCAGCAGTCCGAGCACGCTGACCGCGGTCAGCGGTCGACGCAGACGGCGATGTGCAACGCCCTGCCCGCGACGTGTCACGTTGGTGCCTCCTCGAGTCACAGAACGGGCCGACTGACCCGGCGGAGCAGTCGAATACTACGCAGCGTAGACCACCCGGATCACCGAGGTTCGATGTACCTGCCGGTTGGCCACCCTGTGTGTTGACCGCCTCAGCTGACTCCACCGGTTCTGCGCGGGCCTACATGGGCCTTCGCAGTTCAGCGCCGATACCGGTGCGGCATACTGGGACCCGATGTGTGGACTGCTGGCCTTCGTGTGTGCCCCGGCCGGCACAACACCCGGCCCCGATGTGGCCGAAGTCGCCGACGCGGTATCGCGCGCAACCCACCTGATGCGCCACCGCGGCCCGGATGAGCCAGGCGGCATCTGGGCCGGCGACCGGGTGGTGTTCGGGTTCAACCGGCTGTCGTTCATCGACATCGCCCATTCGCACCAGCCCATGCGGTGGGGTCCGCCAGAGGCGCCGGAGCGCTACGAACTGGTGTTCAACGGCGAGATCTACAACTACCTGGAGCTGCGCGAAGAGCTGGCCGCCGAGCACGGTGCGGTGTTCGCCACCGACGGCGACGGCGAGGCGATCGTCGCGGGCTACCACTATTGGGGCACCGAGGTGCTGTCGCGGTTGCGCGGCATGTTCGCCTTCGCGGTGTGGGACACCGTGGCCGGCGAGCTGTTCTGCGCCCGCGACCCGTTCGGGATCAAGCCGCTGTTCGTGGCGTCCGGCCCGGGCGGCACGGTGGTGGGCAGCGAGAAGAAGTGCCTGCTGGACCTCGCCGACGTGGTCGGCTTCGACACCGCCATCGACGCCCGCGCTCTGCAGCATTACACGGTGCTGCAGTACGTGCCGGAACCGGAGACGCTGCACCTCGGCATACGCCGGCTGGAATCGGGTTGCTACGCCCGGATTCGGCCCGGAGGCACTCCGGAGGCCACCCGCTACTTCCGGCCGCGGTTCGACGCCACCCCGATCACCCGCGACACCGAGCAGGCGCGCTACGACGAGATCACCGCCGTCCTGGAGGATTCGGTCGCCAAACACATGCGGGCCGACGTCACCGTCGGCGCGTTCCTGTCCGGCGGGATCGACTCCACCGCGATCGCGGCACTGGCGATGCGCCACAACCCCAAACTGATCACCTTCACCACCGGGTTCGAGCGGGAGGGCTTCTCCGAGGTCGACGTCGCCGCGGCCTCCGCCGAGGCGATCGGTGCCCGGCACGTGGTCAAGGTGGTCAGCCCGGCCGAGTTCGTCGCGGCCCTGCCCGAGATCGTCTGGTACCTCGACGACCCGGTCGCCGACCCCGCCCTGGTCCCGCTGTACTTCATCGCCGCCGAAGCCCGCAAGCACGTCAAGGTGGTGCTCTCCGGCGAAGGCGCCGACGAATTGTTCGGCGGCTACACGATCTATCGAGAGCCGCTGTCGCTGCGACCGTTCGATTACCTGCCGGCACCGGTGCGCCGATCCCTGGGCAAGGCGTCGCGGCAGTTGCCCGAGGGAATGCGTGGCAAGAGCCTGCTGCACCGCGGGTCGCTCTCGCTGCAAGAGCGCTACTACGGCAACGCACGCAGCTTCTCGGACGAGCAACTGCGTGCGGTGCTGCCGGGCTTCTCCCCCGACTGGACCCACACCGACGTCACCGCCCCGGTGTACGCCGAATCCGCCGGTTGGGACCCGGTGGCCCGAATGCAGCACATCGACCTGTTCACCTGGCTGCGCGGCGACATCCTGGTCAAGGCCGACAAGATGACGATGGCCAATTCACTGGAGCTGCGGGTGCCGTTCTTGGACCCCGAGGTGTTCGCGGTGGCGTCGCGCCTGCCGGTGTCGGCCAAGATCACCCGCACCACCACCAAGTACGCGCTGCGCCGTGCGCTGGAGCCGATCATTCCGGCGCATGTACTGCACCGCCCCAAGCTCGGCTTCCCGGTGCCGCTGCGGCACTGGCTGCGGGCCGGTGAGTTGCTGGAGTGGGCGTACGCCACGGTGGACGCCACCGGCGCCGACCACCTGATCGATGTCGCCGCGGTGCGCACGATGCTCGACGAGCACCGCGTCGGCACCGCCGATCACAGCCGTCGGCTCTGGACCGTGCTGATCTTCATGCTGTGGCACGCCATCTTCGTCGAGCACACCGTGGTGCCGACCATCAGGGAGCCGGACTATCCCGTGCGGCTTTAACCTCCGCGAGCAGACGCAAAAGCCCCCTGATTCGGCATGAATAGGGGGCCTTTGCGTCTGCTCGGCAAGATTCAGGTGAGCGCCGCGTCGATCTCGGCAGCGGCCGCGTCGCCGTAGGCATCCGCCAGCCGGCTCACCGCGGCGGCACGGTCCCATACCCATTCCTGGGTTCCGGTGGACTCCAGCACCAGCACCGCCACCAGCGAGCCGAGCTGCGCGGACCGCTCCAGGCTCAACCCGGCGCTGCGTCCGGTGAGGAAGCCGGCGCGGAACGCGTCGCCGACCCCGGTCGGGTCGGTCTGGGACTTCTCCGGAACCACGCCGACGTGGATGCGGGAACCGTCCGGCGAGACGATGTCGACGCCGTCGCCGCCCAGGGTGGTCACCCGCAGGCCGACCTGCTTCATGACCTCGGCCTCGGTCCAGCCGGTCTTGGACAGCAGCAGGTCCCACTCGTAGTCGTTGGTGAACAGGTAGTCGGCACCGTCGATGAGCTTGCGGATCTCCTCACCGGTGAGCCGGGCCAGCTGCTGTGACGGGTCGGCGGCGAACGCCAGTCCCAGCTTGCGGCACTCCTCGGTGTGCAAGAACATCGCCTCGGGGTCATTGGCTCCGACGATCACCAGTTCCGGCTTCCCGCCGGCCTCGACAAGCTGGGCCAGCGAGATGTTGCGGGCCTCCGACATCGCGCCCGGATAGAACGACGCGATCTGGGCCATGTCCTGGTCGGTGGTGCAGACGAACCGGGCCGTGTGCGCGGTCGTCGAGGTCAGCACGTGGTCGCAGTTGACCCCGTGCGAGACCAGCCACTGGCGATAGTCGGCGAAGTCAGCACCGGCGGCGCCGACCAGGGCGGCGTCACCGCCGAGCACGCCGATGGCGAAGGCGATGTTGCCCGCCACGCCACCCCGGTGCACCACCAGGCCATCGACCAGGAAGCTCAGCGAAACCTTCTGCAGGTGATCGGCCAGCAGTTGCTCGGAGAACCGACCCGGAAAGCGCATCAGATGGTCGGTCGCAATCGAACCGGTCACCGCAATCGTCACTGAACAATCCCCCTCATATCGTCACCGTTGGGCCTGGATGTGGGTACCCACGGTAGCGGCCCGGTACCACCGGTTCGCCGCCGGGCAGCACAAAACCCCCGGCGTTCAGGTGAAATCAGGTGCTCAGTTGAACGAGTCGCCGCACGAGCACGAGCCGCCGGCGTTGGGGTTCTCGATGGTGAAGCCCTGCTTGTCGATCTGGTCGGCGTAGCCGATCTCGGCGCCCTGCAGGTATGGCGCGCTCATCCGGTCCACGGTCAACGTGACGCCGTTGAACTCCGCGACCACGTCACCGTCAAGGCTGCGGTCGTCGAAGAACAGGTTGTAGCGCAGGCCCGCGCAGCCGCCGGGCTGGACCGAGATCCGCAGGGTCAGGTCGTCACGACCCTCCTGTTCCAGCAGCGCCTTCACCTTGGCCGCAGCCTCATCGGTCAAGACCACGCCGTGAGACTCGGTGGTCGACTGATCCTGAACAGTCATTGCGTCTCCCTATTGCGGTTGTTCATGGGGGCGGGTCCGGCCTCGACTCGAGGCGTTCGAACCCACCAGAACAACGATACCCTGCGCCAACGTGTTCCCTATCGCCCCGGCGAAGCCGCAGGACGGCCACCGATCTGTGCCGCCGTCACGCTGGTCAGCCCGATCAGCTGGTTGGCCGCGTCAACCAGGGCCAGCCGCACGGAGCCGGCGTAGTCGGCGATCGCCCGGGCGGCCACCACCCCGGCCGACCGCAGTGCGGGTTCGTCCAGGCTGATCTGTCCGGCCAGCACCAGCAGCGGCATCTCCCGCGCCCGGGCCGCGGCCGCCAGCGAACCGACCACTTTTCCGTGCAGTGACTGCTGGTCGAAGTGGCCCTCGCCGGTGACCAGGACGTCGGCGTCGGCGAGCGCTGCCTCCAAACCGGTGTGGCGGGCCACGATCGCGGACCCGGATTCGACGGTGCCGCCCAGGGCCAGCATGGCGGCTCCGATTCCCCCGGCCGCCCCGGCGCCCGACGCGGCGCTGGCCTCCCATCCGGCCGCGGCGTCCAGTTCGGTCGCCCACGCGGCCAGCCGGCTCTCGAGGACCGCGACCGTGGCGGCGTCGGCGCCCTTCTGCGGCCCGAACACGCGGGCCGAGCCCCACGGGCCCAGCAGCGGATGTTCCACGTCGCACGCGGCGACCAACTCGACTCCGGCGAGCCGTCGGCGTCCCGCGGCCAGGCCGCCCAGTTCATCGACCATGCCGCGACCACCGTCGGTGCAGGCACTGCCGCCGAGCCCGACGACGATTCGCTGCGCCCCGGCCGCCAGCGCCGCGGCGACGAGCTGCCCCACCCCCATGCTGTGGGCGAGCAGCGCCGTCCGGGACGACGGTGGTTCGCCGAGCACTCCCAACCCGCAGGCTTGGGCGCATTCCAGATAAGCCGTGCTGGTTGTCGCGTCCCAGACCCACTCGGCGTCGACCGGGTCATCCAGCGGTCCGCTGACCCGTGTCTGCTGCAGCGTGCCCAGCGCGGTGGCCAGCACCGCGACGAAGCCCGGGCCCCCGTCGGACTGCGGTGCGATCGCCAGCCGGTCCTGCGGCCGGCTGCGATGCCAGCCCGTCGAGATGGCGGCGGCGGCCTGCACCGCGGTCAGAGTCTCGCCGAAACAGTCCGGCGCGATGAGCACCCGAAGCATCCGCGCCCGAGGTCCGGCCGAGCCGCCGGAACCCGGGTGATCAGCCATCTGTGCAGCGTATCGAGCCGCGCGGACGGCACCGCAAGCCGGGCGGACCGGGCAAGTAATCTGGCGGGCGTGAAGGTGCCGGGGCGTAGAAAAGACGAGGCTCAGTCCGCTGAGCCCGTGGTCTCCGCCGTCTCTGTCGACGGCGACGAGTCTGTGGGCGCCGCTCGTGGCGGGGTCACCGCGCCCAAGGGCCGGCCGACCCCGAAGCGCAGCGCCGCAGCCAAGCGCCGCGGCCCGGTGGCGCCGGCACCGATGACCTCCGCGGAGGCGCGGGCCCGGCGCAAGTCGCTGGCCGGCCCCAAGCTGAGCAAGGAGGAGCGCCGGCTCGCGAAGGCCGAGCGCCGTGAGCGGATGGCCGACCGCCGCGCACGGATGCTGTCCGGCGACGAGTCCGCGCTGCTGGAACGCGACCGCGGCCCGGTGCGCCGCTACGTTCGCGACATCGTCGACTCCCGGTACAACCTGTTGGGCCTGTTCATGCCGGTCGCGCTGGGCCTGATGTTCATCATGATGGCGGTCCCGCAGGTCCAGTACTACATTTCGCCGGCGATGATGCTGCTGATGGTCTTGATGGCCGTCGACGGGGTGTTGGTTGCCCGCAAGGCCGGCCGGATGGCCGACGCCAAGTTCCCCAACAATGTCGAAAGCCGTTGGAAGCTGGGGCTGTACGCCGCCAGCCGCGCATCCACGCTGCGCCGCATGCGGGCACCGCGCCCGCAGGTGCGGCGCGGCGAGCGCCTCGACTGAGCCTGAATCGCGGCAGACAAACCTTGGATTCCGTGGATTTCCCGCCGGTCAGCCCACCCGATGCCACGGTGGCGGCAGCGGCGCGGGCCCGGCAGGACTCGCTGACCAAACCCACGGGTTCGCTGGGCCGCCTGGAGGCCCTGTCGGTGTGGGCGGCGGCCTGCCAAGGGCAGTGTCCGCCCCGACAGTTCGAGCGCGTCCGCATTGTGGTGTTCGCCGGTGACCATGGCGTAACCCAGAGCCGGGTGTCGGCCTACCCCGCCGAGGTGACAGCGCAGATGGTCGCCAACATCGACCGCGGCGGGGCGGCCATCAACGCGCTGGCCGCGATCGGCGGGGCCGGGGTGCGGGTGGTGGACATGGCCGTCAATGATGGTGCGACCGACTCCCCCGCGATGCCGACCGAGGCCAGTGCCTACAAGGTGCGCCGCGGCAGCGGCGACATCACCAGCGAGGACGCCCTGACCGCCAAGCAGACCCTGGCCGCGGTCGAGGCAGGTCGGCGCATCGCCGACGAGGAGGTCGACAGCGGCGCTGATCTGCTCATTCCCGGCGATATGGGGATTGGGAACACCACGGTCGCAACGACTTTGATCGCCGCGCTCACCGGCGCCGAACCCGCCGATGTCGTGGGTCACGGGACGGGCATCGATGACGCCGGCTGGGCGCGCAAGACCGCGGCGGTGCGCGACGCCCTCTTCCGGTCCCGGCCGCAGCACGGCGATCCGGTTGCGCTCCTGCGCTGCTGCGGTGGCGCCGACTTCGCGGCGCTGGCGGGGTTCTGCGCCCAGGCCGCGGTGCGGCGCACCCCGGTGCTGCTCGACGGGCTGGCGTCGACGGCGGCCGCTCTGGTGGCCGACCGGCTGGCACCGGGGGCCCGGGCCTGGTGGCAGGCCGGTCACCGCTCGCCGGAGCCGGCGCACGCGCTGGCCTGTGCGGCGCTGGGCCTCGAGCCGATCCTGGACCTGCAGATGCGATTGGGCGAGGGAACCGGCGCCGCGGTTGCATTGCCGGTGTTGCGCGCCGCTATCGCGGCGTTGTCGTCGATGGCGACCTTCGATGAGGCCGGCGTCAGCGACCGATCATCGTGATCGCTTCCCTGGCAGCGTCTTTCGCGTTCGGGACGATTCTTCCCGTTCCGGCCGGCCGGCCGCCAGGCCGCGGGGCGATGACCGCGTTCCCGGTTGTCGGCGCTGCTCTGGGCGCGCTGGCCGCGGCCGTGGTGTGGGCCGGTGGTTACGCATTCGGCCCGGGCAGCCCGGTGACCGGCCTGCTGGCCGTGGCGGCACTGCTGGCCGCCACCCGGGGGCTGCACATCGACGGAGTGGCCGACACGGCCGATGGGTTGGGGTGTTCGCGGCCCGCAGCGCAGGCGCTGCAGGTGATGCGCGAGGGTTCGACCGGCCCGTTCGGGGTGGTCGCGGTGGTGCTGGTGATCGGCCTGCAGGCGACGACTTTCCCGATGCTGAGCGCGGCACAGATCGGGCTCGCGGTCTGCGCGGGCCGGGTGGCTGCGGTGTTGGCCTGCCGGCGCGCGGTGCCGTCCGCGGCCGGAAGCATGCTGGGCGCCACGGTGGCGGGCAGTCAGCCGCTGCCGGTTGCGGCCGCCTGGGTGGCGGCACTGCTCGCCGGGGCGATACCTGTCGGCGCGGCGCCGTGGCATGGGCCGGTTGCCGTCGCACTGGCCCTGGGCTGCAGCGCGCTGCTGGTCAGGCACTGCGTGCGCCGCTTGGGCGGTATCACCGGCGATGTGCTGGGGGCCGTGATCGAGTGGACGACAACGCTGGCCACGGTAGCGCTCGTCGCACTGACCGCCGGTTGACCGCTTCTTCTTTTCGCATTTTTTCCGGACTCCTGGACATTTCTCCGCCATTATGTGTTATACCCAGATGACGGTTGTGAAAATTGCGGCGTCCATTAGCATCGTGGTCCGGGGGAGGACGCTGGATGACGCGCCATCAGAGCTATAGCAAGCGGAGTCGGGAATCACGCAAGGCGATGACCGACGGCACCGTTGACGACGACGTTGACGACGACTACCTCGCCTGTTGCGAGCGGGTGTCCCAGGATTGGCCGCTGGTGGCCGACGCGGACCTTCCGCCGAACCCGGTGACCTGACTCTTCCCCGGCACGCGACGCTGCGCCCCCGCCGCCTGCCCGTGCCCCGAAATGCAGTAGTCGACTACTGCATGCCCTCCTTGCCGGGCGTCATAGCGTCTGTGCTTATCGGATCACCAGGGCTTGCAAAGGGAATGCATCATGTCTGGTCAGCGCAACAGCAAACAACACCACGTCGTCCGGCTGGTCGGGCTCGGTAGCGCAGCCGGCGCGGTCTTGGCATTCGGCCTGGGACCGGTAGGCACCGCACCGGCCCAGGCGGACCCGTTCGACTGGATCGTCGACCTGTTCGATCCGGCCAGCTGGTCGTGGCTGGGCGTGGAGAACAACGCCGACCTGGACCTGGCGTACCTCGGGCTCTCACCGGCCGCCGCCGACACCGATCCCACCCTGGCCGAACTGTTCGACACCTGGATCTACACCCCGATCCACGACGCCGGCCAAGCCTGGCTGGCCACCCCATCCGGCATCGAGACCAGCACCTGGATCAACACCCTCTTCGGCAACGGCCAGCTGCTGATCGGCAACGGCGCCGACGGCGTCAGCGGCGGCACCAACGAACAGGCCGTGGGCGGCGACGGTGGGCTGTGGTTCGGCGACGGCGGACACGGTGGCACCGCTGTCGGCGGTTGGGGCGGCAATGGCGGCAACGCCGGGTTCTTCGGTAACGGTGGCGCCGGCGGCTACGGCGGTGGGCCCGGCTCCGGCGACTATCCCGGCGACGGCGGCGACGGCGGCAACGGCGGGATCTTCATGGGCCACGGCGGCGATGGCGGCGGCGGCGGAAACGGGGCCGCCGGCTTCGACGGCGGTCATGGCGGCGACGGCGGCGACGCGGTGAGTTGGCTGTTCGGCAATGGCGGAGCAGGCGGGCGCGGCGGGGACGGCGGCGACGGAGCGGCCGGCGGTGTGGGCGGCGACGGCTGGTACGGCGGCGACGGAGGAAGTACCTTCGCCCTCGTCGGTGACGGGGGCATCGGCGGAGCCGGCGGCAACGGCGGTGACGGTGGGTCCGCAGGCGCCGCCGGTACCGGTGGTGACGGAGGTTACGGCGGCCTGGGAGGCAACGGCGGCGCCGCCGTGACCGGCGCGGGCGGCGGCGGCGGGGCTGGTGGAAACGGCGGCAACGGCGGCAACGGCGGGACCACCTCCGGTCACGGCGGCGATGGCGGGGTCGGCTGGGGCGGCGGACGCAGCGGGAGCAACCTCTTCGACAGGTACTCCGGGACCGGCGGATCCGGCGGCCGCGGCGGTGACGGTGGCGACGCCAGCGTCGCCGGCTACTCGGCGGGTCGCGGCAACGGCGGTGGATGGGGCGGCTTCGGTGAAGTCGGTGGAGCGGGCGGCGAGGAGTCGCTGTAC
>NZ_UWOA01000069.1:0-18939 GCF_900604305.1 Mycobacterium sp. P7213 | reverse complement strand
GTTCGGGGCGGGGTTCCAGGTTGACCGCGGTGCGTAGTTGGCTGACGGTGGCCACGGCGGCCAGTGGGGCGTAGTGCTCGTCGGAACCGTCGGCGGCCCGCCCGGCGATCACCCCGACCTGGTCGAGGGACACCCGACCGTCCCGCAGGCCCTGGACGCAGCGGGGAAACTGTTCGGCTCGGTGGGCCACCGTGGCGATGGTGCGGGCATTGCCCGGTGATACCCCGGTCTTCCAGGCCACCAATGCGGTGATCGAGCGTGCCCCGGTAGCGCCCCACAGTTGCTCGCGCTCGACCTCGGCGATGATGTCCACGATGCGGCCATCGATGGCATTGCGCTGCCCGGTCAACTCCGCGAGTTCCTCGAACAGCACCTCAAGACGCCGGTCAGGCCGCGATTCGGCACTGGACGTGGCCGCGATCGAGGACATGACCCCAGCATGACAGCAGGGTCCGACATCTAGCCTTCGAGTGAGTTCGCGATCGTTCAGGCCGGCGGCGCTCAGTCGCCGCGCAGCAGGTTGATCACCGCGCTGAAGTCCTGCGCACCGTGTTCGGCGGCGAAGTCGCGGTAGATCGCCGCGGCGTGGCTGCCGAGCGGGGCCGCCGATCCGGTCGAGGCGACCGCGTCCATCGCCAGGCCCAGGTCCTTGTTCATCAGTGCGGTAGCGAAACCCGGCTCGAAATTGCGGTTCGCCGGGGAGGTGGGCACCGGGCCCGGAACAGGGCAGTTGGTGTGCAGCGCCCAGCAGTTTCCGGTGGCGCCGGTCATCACGTCGAACAGCGCCTGGTCGGCCAGTCCGAGTTTCTCGGCCAGCACGAACGCCTCGGCGACCGCGACCTGCTGCACGGCCAGCACCATGTTGTTGCAGACCTTGGCGGCCTGGCCCGCGCCGGCGGCACCGCAGTGGATGATCTTGGCGGCCATCGGTTCCAGCACCGGCGTGGCCCGTGCCACGGCGGCAGCGTCGCCGCCGACCATGAACGCCAGCCGGCCCGCGACCGCACCGGTGACTCCGCCGGAGACCGGGGCGTCGAGTTGGGCGAACCCGTGTGAGCCGGCCAGGGCGTGCACCTCGCGGGCGTCGTCGACCGAGATGGTGGAGCTGTCGATGAACAGCGTGTCGGGGGAGGCCGCGGGCAGGATCTCGGCGTAGCAGCTCTTCACCGCGTCACCGTGCGGAAGCATGGTCACCACGGTGTCGGCGCCGGCCACCGCCTCGACGGCGCTGGCATGGACGCTTACGCCGTGTTGCTCGGCGGCCGCGGTGGCCGCCGGCACCGGGTCGAAGCCGCGCACGGTGTGCCCGGCGGCGACCAGGTTCGCCGACATGGGCCCACCCATGTGGCCCAGACCGAGAAACGCGACGATTGCCATATGTGCTCCTAAGTGGACCGGTGGTCGCCGGCGGCGGGGGTTACTGGCCTGACCGGACGCGAGCCGCCTCGGCCCGGCCGATCACCAACCGCATGATCTCGTTGGTGCCCTCCAGAATGCGGTGCACCCGAAGATCGCGGACGATTTTCTCCAGACCGTATTCGCGCAGATAGCCATACCCGCCGTGCAGCTGCAGCGCCTTGTCAGCGACATCGAAGCAGGCGTCGGTGACATAGCGCTTGGCCATCGCGCACAGCTCCACCTTGTCGGGGGAGTTGTTGTCGAGCGCGGTCGCCGCGCGCCACAGCAGCAGTCGCGAGGTCTCCAGCGCGGTGGCCATATCGGCCAGGGTGAACCGGATCGTCGGCTCGTCGAGCAGCGCCTTGCCGAATCCCGTCCGGTCGGCCAGGTAGCTGCCGGTCTTGTCGAACGCTGCCTGGCCGCCGCCCATCGAACAGGCGGCGATATTGATCCGACCGCCGTTGAGTCCGTTCATCGCGATAGCAAAACCGTTGCCATCTCCGTCGGGACCGCCGAGCATCGCCTCGGCCGGCACCCGTACGCGATCGAAGATCACCTGCGCGGTCGGCTGGGAGTTCCAGCCCATCTTCTGCTCGGCGGCGCCGAAACTCAGCCCGGGCGTGTCCTTTTCGACGATGAACGTGGAAATGCCCCGCGGGCCGTCCGCGCCGGTTCTGGCCATCACCACATAGACGTCCGAGACGCCGGCGCCGGAGATGAACTGCTTGACCCCGTCGAGCACGTAATCGTCACCCGAGCGGACCGCACGGGTGCTCAATGCGCTGGCATCCGAACCGGCGCCGGGTTCGGTGAGGCAGTAACTGGCAACCGCCTCCATGGAGGCCAGCCGTGGCACCCAGCTCTTGCGCTGGTCTTCGGTGCCGTAGGCGTCGATCATCCAGGAACACATGTTGTGGATCGACAGATAAGCGGCGATCACCGGGTCGGCGATGGAGAGCTGCTCGAAGATCCGCACCCCGTCCAGGCGGCGCAGCCCGGAGCCGCCCACGTCGTCGCGGCAATAGATCGCCGCCATTCCCAGCTGGGCCGCCTCCCGCATCACGTCGACCGGAAAGTGGTGGGTGGCATCCCATTCCAGGGCGTACGGCGCCAGGCGCTTGTCGGCGAACGCTGCCGCGGTGTCGACGATCACCCGCTCTTCGTCATCCAAGATGGTGTTCATTGTCCTATTCCATGGTGGGGATGTGGAATTCGGCGCCGTCTTTGATCCCCGAGGGCCAACGCTGGGTGACGGTCTTCACCTTCGTGTAGAAGGTGATGGACGCCGTCCCGTGCTGGTTGAGGTCGCCGAAGCCGGACCGCTTCCAGCCGCCGAAAGTGTGATAGGCCACCGGCACCGGAATCGGCACGTTCACACCGACCATGCCGACCTGCACCCGGGAGGTGAAGTCGCGCGCCGTGTCGCCGTCGCGGGTGAAGATCGCCACCCCGTTGCCGTACTCGTGCTCGCTCGGCAGTCGCAGGGCTTCTTCGTAGTCGTGGGCTCGCACCATGCACAGCACCGGGCCGAAGATCTCGTCGGTGTAGATCGACATCTCGGTGGTGACACGGTCGAACAGCGTGGGGCCGGCGAAGAAGCCGCCGGTCAGATCCGCGTCGCCGAACTGGGTGTCGTCGCTGGCCCGGGCGCGGCCGTCGATCACCAGCTCGGCGCCGGCGGCGACGCCTTGGCCGATGTAGTCGTTGACCCGGTCCAGAGCGGCCCGGGTGACCAACGGGCCGTAGTCGGCCTTGGGGTCCAAGCTGTGGCCGACCCGCAGGCCGTTGATGCGCTCCACCAGCCGGGCGCGCAGCCGGTCGGCGGTCTGCTCGCCGACCGGGACCGCCACCGAGATCGCCATGCAGCGCTCGCCGGCACTGCCGTAGCCGGCGCCGATCAGTGCGTCGACGGCCTGGTCCAGGTCGGCGTCGGGCATCACGATCATGTGGTTCTTGGCGCCGCCGAAGCACTGGGCGCGCTTACCGTTGGCGGTGGCCGTCGAGTAGATGTACTGCGCGATGTCGGAGCTGCCGACGAAGCCGATCGCGGCGACTTGCGGGTGGTGCAGCAACGCGTCGACGGCGTCCTTGTTGCCGTGCACCACCTGCAGCACGCCCGGCGGCAACCCGGCCTCGACGAACAGCTCGGCAAGACGCACCGGTACCGACGGGTCACGCTCGGACGGCTTGAGAATGAACGCGTTTCCACACGCCAGGGCCGGCCCGGCCTGCCACAGCGGGATCATCGCCGGGAAGTTGAACGGGGTGATCCCGGCGACCACGCCCAGCGGCTGGCGCAGCGAGAACACGTCGATGCCGGGGCCGGCGCC
Source organism: Mycobacterium sp. P7213 (assembly GCF_900604305.1). NCBI lineage: Bacteria > Bacillati > Actinomycetota > Actinomycetes > Mycobacteriales > Mycobacteriaceae > Mycobacterium > Mycobacterium sp. P7213. The sequence goes on along the minus strand of NZ_UWOA01000069.1, from coordinate 15,211 downwards.
CTCGGTGTGCTCGCCCTTGAGCAGGTGCGGGATCCCGACGCAGAACTCGATCACCTCGATGCCGCGCTGGATGTCGCCGCGGGCGTCCTCGAGGGTCTTGCCGTGCTCACGGGAGAGCAGCTCGGCCAGCTCGTCGGCGTGGGTGTTGACCAGGTCGATGAAACGCATCATCACCCGGGCCCGGCGCTGCGGGTTGTAGGCGGCCCAATCGCGCTGGGCCGCAACCGCGCCAGCGACCGCAGCGTCGACGTCGGCGGTGTTGGCCAGCGGCAGCGTGGCCTGTACCCGGCCGGTGTTGGGGTCGAAGACATCGGTGGTGCGCCGTGACGTGCCGACGATGCGGTGGCCATCTATGAAGTGCGGAATCTGTGTGCTCATGCGCTGCGCCATCCCGTGACAGTGGTGGTGGGCTCGATCGGCCCGCACCGAGAATACTAGGACATCCTAGTAATTGCTAGGGTGTTCCTGCCGGCGCCCTTGCGGTACGGCATGCCCTGCAAATCCTCTGGGAGCGTGCCGGCGTAATCGTCGATGGTGTAGTCATATTCTTCGTGCCGGGGGTCTAGACGGTGAGGTCGGCGTCGGCCGTGTCGGTGTTGGTCACATTCGGTGCAGTCTGTTGAGGTGAGTGGTGGCTCGGTGAACGCGCAGCGTGCAGGACAATCCGGGCAGGTGCGGGTCGAACTCGAGCGGCATGGCTGAATCCTTGTCGAACACCTTCTCGCAGGCGGACTTGCAGGCCATCAGGCACGAATGTTCCTGCGCCACAACGGCACCGGTTGCGGTATGCATGGCGCATTCCGGGATCTCGTACACCAGTGTTCCGTCGGCTTCGACGCCGGTCCGGTGTATCTGTCCGACCAGAAATGTCGCCACGGACACCCCGGCGTCCATGATCTTGGGATATATCCTGCGAGGGATCAGACCGACGGTGCCGAAGGCGGGCAGCAGGAACCGCAGCCAGCTCCGCAGCCGGGTGGCCACCGCGTCGGAGACCAACTGCTCGACGTCTGCTCTGGGCATTACCGCCACCAATCCGGTGATGGCCCATTCCAATTCCCGGACGAACTGCCCATAGCGGCAGCGCCATGATTCACGGGCCGTCAGCCGGGCCCGGGCGGGGATTCGCCCGGCGTTCACCGCTTGCCATCCGGCCTCGACCGCCGCGCGATCATCGGCGACTTGCCGCAGTAACGGCAGCAGCACCGTTTCGGGTATGTCGCCCACCCGGGCCAGCATGGATCGCATGATCCAGTCATCACGTACGGCGGCGAGCCTGTTATTCATGGCATCTCGACCTTTGCAGTCTTCCACTGACCATCGAGCCGCTGCATCGTCATCATGATGCGGCTGCGGTCGATGCGTGGCTCCGGTATGTCGGTGTTGGTCACGGTCTGGTCGACGAACAGCAGCACTTCCATTTGATCCCTGGTCGCCGATTTGACCGCCGAGTCCACGGCCACACCGTGCCCGGTCGCTTTGCGCGCTATCAGCACTTGGCGCAGCTGGCTGCTGGATTGGCGGTACAGGTCCTGGAACTCACCGGACACGCCGTCGAGGACGGCCGCGAAGTTCGTGTCCGGGTTATTGCTGTCGATCGGTGTCAGGGTGACTGTGTAGTCCTCTGCCGCCTTCTGGGTTGCCGCGCCGGCGGCCTGAATATCATGACGGCTATTGTCCTGCCACCCCCGGTAGCCGCAACACGCCGCCAGCGCGAGAACTAGGAGCGCGACGGAGCCGCGGGCCGGGTGCGGCAGGCGTTGTGGCGATGCCGGTGCGGTCTCACCTCGGGTGTCACCGCCGCCGGTGGCCGTGCCGTCGATATCGGGTGGCTTCTTCCGGGCCTCAGGTGGGTGCAGCAACTGTGTGTCCGGCATGTGTCGGCTCTTTGTCAGTTCCATGGAATGCCTTGACGCTGCGGTTCGGACTCCGGCGGCATCACCGGCCCGCCATAGGGCAGGGGGATCGTGTGAGGACCTACCGGCGTCGGGTCGTGACTGGTGGACCAATTAGTTTGTAACAGGCGTCACCTTCGTGGTCAACGAGTTCGGGCCGCTCACGCCGGGCGCGCAGAGCCGGGATTTTCCCGGGGGTTTGCCATGATGGCCAGGTGAGTGGCACGCGAGCGAAACCCGGTCCAGGGCGCCCAGCTGGCATCGACAGCGGCGATACCCGGCAGCGGGTGATCGACGCGGCGTGTCGGTGTTTCGCCCAGTACGGGTACAGCACGGCGACCAACAGTCTGATCGCCGAATTGGCCGGTGTCACCGCGGGGGCGGTGTACTACCACTACGGGGCCAAGAGCAAACTCTTCGACGCCGTGTGTGAGACCGTGTACGGCAAGATCATCGCGCGGTCGGCGGAAGTCGCGATGGCCCAGCCGCTTTCGGTGCGCGGACTGCTGCATGCGGTGCTGGGGGAGTCGATGCGGATCAACCACGAGTCGCCCACGTTGGCCGGGTTCGTCGCCACCGCGCCCATCGACGCGCGGCGTCATCCTGAACTCACCGAGGCGTTCGCCAAACAGGCCGTCGCTATGGCCGAGACGCTGACTGCAGCTGTGCGCCACGGCCAGGATCACGGCTTGATCCGCGCCGACCGGGATCCGGTGGCGATCGCGCGCCTGATCAGTACCATCGTCGATGGGTTTGCCCATGCGGCCGCGACTACCAGTCCGGCCGTCATGGATGACATGACCGCCTTGTTCGACTCTCTGCTGCTGGAAGCCGAGGGCTAGACCGCCGCCGCAGGCCGTAGCGTTGACAGCGGTTCGTGTGGGGGCGTCGTGGCCGATTTGATCGCCGATTCCGGCGTGGACGCAACCACCCTGACGCGAATCTTCACTACGGACGCGGCGGCACCGTTCGGCGGGATCAAGGAGTCGGGTCTGGGCCGGGAGGGTGGCGGCGAGGGAATCGAGGAGTACCTCGAAACCAAGTACATCGCGCTGGCCTGAGCCCCACGTCGGGCAGGGCCACTACCAGGCCGGCAGCAACCCGGCAGCACGGACCTGCTCCAGCGACGGGGCGTCCGCGTCCCGATCCGAGAGCACCAGAGGATGACCGTCGGGCCAGTCGATCCCGATCGCCGGGTCGGTGGCGCAGATGGTGTGCTCGCGCTGCGGATCGTATTCGGCTGAGCACAGATACATCACCGTCGAATTATCTTCCAGCGCAACAAATCCGTGCGCCAGACCGGCCGCCAGGTACACCGACCGGCGATCCCGGGCATCCAGCACCACCGCGTCCCAGCGGCCGTAGGTCGGGGAGCCGACCCGGATGTCGACCACGACGTCGAAGACCGAACCCGACACGCAGGTGACGTACTTGGCCTGCCCGGGCGGCAGTTGGGCGAAGTGCAGGCCACGCAGCACCCCGGCGCTCGACACCGAGCAGTTGGCCTGGCGCAGGTCGAAACGGTGCCCGGCGAACGCGGTGAACTCCCGGTCGGTGAACCACTCGAAGAACACGCCGCGGGAATCGGTGTGCTGAGTCGGGGTGAGCTCCCAGGCCCCCGGGATGGTCAGCTCGCGCGCCTGCACGTCAGCGCCCCAATTCCGCGTAGCGGGCCTCGGCAGCCTCTTTCAGGGGAGCCCACCAGGATTCGTTGGCGCGGTACCAGGCGATGGTCTCGCGCAGGCCCGCCTCGAAGTCGGTGTGCTCGGGCTTCCAGCCCAATTCGTCGCGCAACGCCGACGGGTCGATCGCGTAGCGCAGGTCGTGACCGGGGCGGTCGGAGACGTGATCGTAGTCGTCGGGGTCGTGGTCCATCAGTCGCAGGATCATCTGCAGCACGCTGCGGTTGTCCCGCTCCCCGTCCGCGCCGATCAGGTAGGTGCGCCCCATATGACCGCCGGTCATGATCTGCCAGACGGCACTGTTGTGGTCGTCGACGTGAATCCAGTCGCGGACGTTGGCCCCGTTGCCGTACAGCTTGGCCCGGCGCCCGGTGAGCAGGTTGGTGATCTGGCGCGGGATGAACTTCTCCACATGCTGATACGGCCCGTAGTTGTTGGAGCAGTTCGAGATCGTCGCGCGCACGCGATAGGAACGCACCCAGGAGTGCACCAGCAGGTCGGCAGCGGCCTTGGTCGATGAGTAAGGGCTTGACGGGTGGTACGGCGTCGTCTCGGTAAACCGGCGCGGGTCGTCGAGAGCCAGTTCGCCGTAGACCTCGTCAGTGGAGATGTGGTGCAGCCGCACCCCCTGGGCGCGCACCGCCTCCAGCACGGTAAAAGTGCCGATCACGTTGGATCGCAGGAACGGCTCCGGGTCGGCCAGGGCGTTGTCCACGTGGGTTTCGGCGGCGAAGTGCACCACCGCGTCGGTCTCGGGGTTCAACTCGGCGACCAGCGCAGCAACCAGTGCGGCATCGGTGATGTCGCCCTGCACCAGCCGGATCCGGTCAGCGGCATCGGCCAGTGATTCGCGGCTGCCGGCGTAGGTCAACGCGTCGAGCACGGTGATCGTGGTACCGGGGCGCTGCGCGAGCGTGCTGTGCACGAAGTTGGCGCCGATGAACCCGGCGCCGCCGGTGACCAGCAGATGCATGGGGCAACCCTAACGGTGGTGCGACCCGGATTCCCGCTTGCGCTTAGGCCCGCGGCGTCAGCCCGAGTGGGCCGGCCAGCTCGGTCAGCGTCGGCAGCAGGTTCTTCCAGCCGCCCAGCACCTGGATGGTCACCTGATCCGCGCCGGCATCCAAGTGCGCGTCCAGGCGCGCGGCGATCTCGTCGGCGGTGCCGTGCGCGACCACCGCGTCGATCAACCGGTCACTGCCCGGCGCGCGCACGTCGCGCTCACTGAAGCCCAACCGGCGCCAGTTGTTGACGTAGTTGGACAGCCGTAGGTAGAAGCCGACCGCCTCGCGTCCGACCTCGCGGGCCGCGGTGGCGTCCGTGGACAGGACCACCTTGTGTTCGGGCGCCAGGAACACCGACGGGCCGACCAGCTCGCGCGCACTGGCGGTGTGTTCGGGCGTGGTCAGGTAGGGGTGCGCCCCGGCGCTGCGCTGCGCCGCCAACCGCAACACCTTGGGACCCAGTGCGGCCAGCACTCGGCGGCTGTTCGGCACCGCGGCGTCATCGAGGGCGTCCAGGTAGTCGGTCAGGGCCGCATAGGGGCTGCGGTACTCGGCGGTGGCCTCGGAGTGACCGACACCGATGCCGAGCAGGAACCGGTCCGGGTAGGCGGACTCGATGCGGTGATAGGACTCGGCGACCTGTGCGGCCGGCGCGGACCAGATGTTGACGATCCCGGTGGCCACCTGCAGGGTCGAGGTCGCCGCCAGCAGCGGCTCGACAAATGCCAGGTCAGCGGCGGGCGAGCCGCCCACCCAGATCGCGCCGTAGCCCAGGCGTTCGATCTCGGCGGCCTGCTCAGGAGTGGGGGATCCGAAGGTCCACACCGCGTAGCGGCCCAGGTCGGGTTTGAGTGCGAACGTGTCCGACATCGTGACTCCTGTGCTCGTCGCAGTTACTCGGTGGGCAGCGGATACGAGTTGTCGACCGGTGGGGGTTCGGCGGCCTTGGGGCGCAGCATGGCCGCGACGTCCACCCCGGACGCCTTCAGCGTCTCCAGCACCTTGGCGATGCCCAATGGACTGATACCCAGCAGACCGCCGATCGCATCCTGGGCATCGCCGGCGCCGCCGACGATCGACAGCCGCTCGATGTCAGACAGCGGCGCGGCCGCGGCCTGGGTGGCCGCAACGACCGAGGCCAGCACATCGGGGAGCATCAGCATTCGGGCCGCCTCCGCGCTGTAGCTGTTGAGGGCGTTGGCGATCTCCTTCTTACCCTCGGCTTCGGCGAGCAGCTTGGCCTTGGTGCCCTCGGCCTCGGCGACCAGGCTCGCCCTGGCGCCGTCGGCCTCGGCCTGGCGCTCCACCCGCAGCGCCTCGGCGGCCGCCTTGCGCGCGTCGGCTTGGGCTTCACCGGCTTGGCGGGCCGCCTCCGCCTGGGCCTGAGCCGCCAGGATCGCGGCCTGGCGCTGGCCCTCGGCGCGGGCCACATCGGCCTGGCGCTGCGCCTCGGCCGGGGCGATCACATCGGCCTGCAGAGCGGCCTGGGCCTGCTCGGCGCGACGCTGCTCCACCTCGATGCGGGCCTGCACCCGGGCGGCCTCGGCCTGCTCGACGGCGATACCGACGTCCTTCTCGGCGCGGGCGTGCGCCAGCGGACCGGCCTGGTCGGCTTGGGCGTTCTCCGCCTCGGTCTGGGCGCGCAGCCGGGCCAGCTCGACGTCGCGCTTCTGGTTGGCGGTGGCGATCGCAGTGTCGGCTTCGGCCTGGGCGACCGCTCCCGCCTGACGGGCCTTGGCCGACTGGATCTGGGCGTCCCGCTCGGCTTCGGCGGTGCCGACCGTGGCGTCCCGTTTCACCTCGGCGATGCGCCGCTGACCCAGCGATTCGAGATAGCCGTTGCGGTCGGAGATGCCGGCGATCTTGAGGACGTCGACTTCCATGCCGATGCGGGACAGGTCGGTCCCGGCTTCCTCGACCACGCTGCGGGCCAGGGTGTCGCGGTTGGAGTTGAGATCCTCGACGGTCATCGTCGCGGTGATGCCGCGCAGGCTCCCGGCGAGGATGTCATTGATCTGGCGCTGCAGATCGTCGAGGTCCGACGTCAAGAAGCGCTGCACCGCGGTCTGCACGGCGTCGTCGGCCGAGCCGATCCGGACCAGGCCGACGGCTTCCACGTTGACCGGCACCCCGTTGTTGGACAGCGCGTTCTGCAGGTTGATGCTGACGTTGAACGGCTCCAGCGACATGATGTCGACTCGTTCGATGCCCGGCATCCGGAACCTGGCGCCGCCGCGAACCACCTTGGGCTGACCGCGCCCGGTGAACACGGCGACCTCGTTCGGCGGGACCTTGATGTAGTTCTGGACGTAGATCATCGGCAATACGACCAGCAACAGCAGTGCTGCGACGGTGGCGATGGTCACGATCAAGACAAGCGACACGATTACTGCCTCTCCAGCTGGTTACTGAGTGGGTACTGCGACGACGTGCAGGTAATCGGCGTCGACATCGGCGATGTAGACGCGGGTGGCTTTGGTGAGTGCCTGCGGCTCCGGGCTGATCGCGCGGGACCGGACCCGGTTGCCGTCGGGATCGACGAAGGCGATCTCACCCCACCCGCCGGGCGGTACGTCGATCGTCACCGTGCCCAACAGGCCGATGTAGGCTGACCGTGCGTGCTGGGAATTGGATTCCTGCCGGTGCAGATAGGGCAGCACCACGCCATGCAGGATGAAGACCAGCGTGGCTCCAGTGCCCAGGCCCAGTGCGGCCGCGGGCACGGCATTGAACCCGGCCCAGGTCCCCACCAACCCGCCGGCACCCGTTCCGACCAGGGCGGCGGACATTCCGGTCAGGCTCAGAAAAGGCATCCCGTCGTGCCCGATATCGGTCAACAGCAAGGCGGTGAGCAGGGCGATCGCGCCGACGGCGAATGCCGCCAGGTACACCGCCGTCATGACTCCTCCTGCAGGTCGAAGGGCGCCACTACACCGATCGTCAGGTCATCCTCGCATGCTGCCGCTGTATGAACCCCGCGGTTTAGCGAGGCTCGACGCAGGAGAGGCGAAGCTGGGGCCGCGGCAGAGATCCCCGCTTTTTTGGCGTGGGCGGCGGATGCGGGTATCGTAGGTCGACGGTGCGGCGTCCGCGTCGGCTCTTGCGTGTCCAGTCTGAGATTCTTGGGGTTCTACCTCGAATTTTCTGTCACCGGCCCACGTTTTGCAGTCGTAGTCGATGCTGCGCCGAGGCGGGCGCATGCACATGCGACAAGTAAGTCAGACACGGAGGATCGCCGGAGAGTAATGGCCAAAAAAGACGGTGCAATCGAGGTCGAGGGTCGAGTGGTCGAACCCCTGCCCAATGCGATGTTTCGCATTGAGCTGGAGAACGGTCACAAGGTGCTCGCCCACATCAGCGGCAAGATGCGGCAGCACTACATCCGTATCCTGCCGGAAGACCGGGTGGTCGTGGAGTTGTCTCCCTATGACCTGTCCCGGGGACGCATCGTCTATCGGTACAAGTAGCTCCCGACCGCCCGAAGTACGTCAACCAGCGATTAGAACAGGACCACAGCAGCCGTGAAGGTGAACCCCAGCGTCAAGCCGATCTGCGACAAGTGCAGGGTGATCCGTCGGCATGGCCGGGTCATGGTGATCTGCTCGGACCCGCGCCACAAGCAGCGACAGGGCTAGCAGCTCGTACCCTGCCCGGCCTGGTCGGGCACAGCCACAACTGAATGCAGACCTCCCAGTACCAGTGAGCGGATAGGCCGCCCACACACGCCCGGATCGGAGGCCGGGCCCCGGAGCAGTTGGCCGGGAACGGGCTGGGATCACAACCTCCGTAACGAAGATGAAAGGGGCATGCCCCCATGGCTCGACTTGTGGGCGTCGACCTGCCGCGCGATAAGCGCATGGAGATCGCGCTGACCTATATCTACGGCATCGGCCGTACTCGCTCCAACGAAATCCTGGCCGCGACCGGTATCGACAAGGACCAGCGCAGCAAGGACCTGACTGACGACCAGCTCACCCAGTTGCGTGACTACATCGAGCGCAACCTGAAGGTTGAGGGCGACCTGCGCCGCGAGGTGCAGGCCGACATCCGTCGCAAGATTGAGATCGGCTGCTACCAGGGTCTGCGGCACCGTCGCGGCCTGCCGGTGCGTGGCCAGCGGACCAAGACCAACGCGCGCACCCGCAAGGGCCCGAAGCGCACCATCGCCGGTAAGAAGAAGGCCAGGTAAGACCCATGGCAACCAAGAAAGCGACCGGGCCCAAGAAGGGCCAGAAGACTCGGCGGCGGGAAAAGAAGAACATCCCGCACGGTGCCGCGCACATCAAGAGCACCTTCAACAACACGATCGTGACGATCACCGACCCGCAGGGCAACGTGATCGCGTGGGCGTCGTCGGGCCACGTGGGCTTCAAGGGCTCGCGTAAGTCCACCCCGTTCGCCGCGCAGCTGGCCGCCGAGAACGCTGCCCGCAAGGCGCAGGAGCACGGCGTGAAGAAGGTCGACGTGTTCGTCAAGGGCCCGGGTTCGGGTCGTGAGACCGCGATCCGCTCGCTGCAGGCCGCCGGCCTCGAGGTTGGCGCGATTTCCGATGTCACCCCGCAGCCGCACAACGGCTGCCGTCCGCCCAAGCGGCGTCGGGTCTAGGAGGACTGAAACAACATGGCTCGTTACACCGGACCCGCCACCCGCAAGTCCCGCCGTCTCGGCGTTGACCTCATCGGCGGCGATCAGGCATTCGAAAAGCGGCCCTACCCGCCCGGCCAGCACGGCCGCGCCCGGGTCAAGGAGAGCGAATACCGACTGCAGCTGCAGGAGAAGCAGAAGGCTCGCTTCACCTACGGCGTGATGGAGAAGCAGTTCCGTCGCTACTACGAGGAAGCTGTCCGTCGCGGCGGCAAGACCGGCGAAGAACTGCTGCGCATCCTGGAGAGCCGGCTGGACAACGTGGTTTACCGCGCCGGCCTGGCCCGCACCCGTCGGATGGCCCGTCAGCTGGTCAGCCACGGCCACTTCACCGTCAACGGTGTGAAGGTCGATGTGCCCAGCTACCAGGTGGCGCAGTACGACATCATCGACGTCAAGGACAAGTCGCTCAACACGGTGCCGTTCCAGATCGCCCGTGAGGTCGCCGGCGACCGTCCGATCCCGGGCTGGCTGCAGGTGGTCGGGGAGCGTCAGCGCATCCTGGTCCACCAGCTGCCCGAGCGGGCTCAGATCGTCGTTCCGCTCACCGAGCAGCTGATCGTCGAGTTCTACTCGAAGTAAGACAACTCGGGGTCCGACCCCGAGTCCCCGCGGGGATCCGCGAGCGCGGCGTAGCCGGGCGAAGCGGATCGCCGCGAGACAACCGAGCGGCATCAAATAGCGGGTGCCAGAAGGAGAAAGAACACCATGCTGATCTCTCAGCGTCCGACCCTGTCCGAAGAGGTCGTGGCCGACAACCGGTCGCAGTTCGTCATCGAACCGCTGGAGCCGGGATTCGGTTACACCCTGGGCAACTCGCTTCGTCGTACCCTGCTGTCGTCGATCCCCGGCGCGGCGGTCACCAGCATCCGCATCGACGGTGTGCTGCACGAGTTCACCACGGTCCCCGGGGTCAAGGAAGATGTCACCGACATCATCCTGAACCTCAAGGGCCTGGTGGTCTCGTCCGAAGAGGACGAGCCGGTCACCATGTACCTGCGCAAGCAGGGCCCGGGTGCGGTCACCGCCGGTGACATCGTTCCGCCGGCCGGCGTGACGGTGCACAACCCAGACATGCACATCGCCACCCTGAACGACAAGGGCAAGCTCGAGGTCGAGCTGATCGTCGAGCGCGGCCGCGGGTACGTCCCGGCCGTGCAGAACAAGGTGTCGGGCGCGGAGATCGGCCGCATCCCGGTCGACTCGATCTATTCGCCGGTGCTCAAGGTGACCTACAAGGTCGAGGCGACCCGTGTCGAGCAGCGCACCGACTTCGACAAGCTGGTGCTGGACGTGGAGACCAAGAACTCCATCAGCCCGCGAGACGCGCTGGCCTCGGCCGGTAAGACCCTGGTCGAGCTGTTCGGTCTGGCGCGGGAACTCAACGTCGAGGCCGAGGGCATCGAGATCGGCCCGTCGCCGGCCGAGGCGGACCACATCGCCTCGTTCGCGCTGCCGATCGACGACCTGGACCTGACCGTGCGGTCCTACAACTGCCTGAAGCGCGAGGGTGTGCACACGGTCGGGGAGTTGGTCGCTCGCACCGAGTCCGACCTGCTCGACATCCGCAACTTCGGTCAGAAGTCCATCGACGAGGTCAAGGTCAAGCTGCACCAGCTCGGCCTGTCGCTCAAGGACAGCCCGGCCAGCTTCGACCCGTCGCAGGTGGCGGGCTACGACGTTGCCACCGGCACCTGGTCGGCCGACGCCGGTTATGACGAGCAGGACTACGCCGAAACCGAACAGCTGTAACGCCCAACCTCTCGATAAGAGAGCCGTCCCGGCCCTACCTGACACGGGGGTCGGCCCCATTTAGGAGAAGTCGCAATGCCCAAGCCCACCAAGGGCCCCCGCCTCGGCGGAAAGTCCTCGCACCAGAAGGCGCTGCTGGCCAACTTGGCCACCTCGCTGTTCACTCACGGCCGGATCAAGACCACCGAGCCGAAGGCGCGGGCATTGCGGCCGTACGCCGAGAAGCTGATCACCCACGCCAAGAAGGGCACGCTGCACAACCGGCGTGAGGTGCTCAAGAAGATCCGCGACAAGGACGTGGTGCACTCGCTGTTCGCCGAGATCGCCCCGCACTTCGCGGACCGCAGCGGTGGCTACACCCGGATCATCAAGGTCGAGCCGCGTCAGGGTGACAACGCCCCGATGGCCGTGATCGAGCTGGTTCGGGAGAAGACCGTGACGTCGGAGGCTGACCGCGCTCGCCGCGCTGCGGCCAAGGCGGACAAGGCTGCCTCCAAGACCGAGAAGGCCGAGAAGCCCGCTGAGGTCGAGGCTGACGAGACGGTCGAAGAGCCGGCCGCCGAGGCGACCGAGGCCACCGACGCTGCTGAGGCCACCGATGCGGCCGAGGGTACCGACGAGTCCTGACGGTACGGCCGAAGTCGTCCGGCTTCGGCTCGACATCGCCTACGACGGCACGGAATTCGCCGGCTGGGCGGTTCAGGCGGGACAGCGCACGGTCGCCGGAGTTCTCGACGAGGCTCTGACGACCGTGTTCCGCACTCCGGTGCGGTTGTTCGCGGCCGGACGTACCGATACGGGTGTGCACGCCACCGGGCAGGTGGCCCACCTCGATGTTCCGGTTTCGGCGCTACCGCATGCCTATTCGCGGACCCGGCGGTACGGCGAGCCGGAGTTCCTGGCGCTGACCCGGCGATTGGCGCGCTTCCTGCCGATCGACGTGCGGGTGCTGCGGGTGCAGCGCACCGTCGCTGAGTTCGATGCCCGGTTCTCGGCGCTGCGCCGCCACTACACCTACCGGTTGTCGACCGCTGCGTACGGGGTGGTGCCGCAGCAGGCCCGCTACATCACCGCGTGGTCGCGTCCGCTGGACGTCGACGCGATGGCCGAGGCCTCCCGGACTCTGGTGGGGCTGCATGACTTTGCGGCCTTCTGCCGGCACCGCGAGGGCGCAACCACCATTCGCGACCTGCAGCGTCTGGACTGGGTTCGCGACGGTGATCTGGTCACTGCGCACGTCAGCGCCGACGCGTTCTGCTGGTCGATGGTGCGTTCCCTGGTCGGGGCGGTGCTGGCGGTCGGTGAGCGCCGGCGCGATGCCGCCTGGTGCGCCGATCTGCTGAACGCGCAGCGCCGATCCAGCGATTTCACCGCCGCACCCGCCCGCGGGCTGACCTTGGTCGGCGTCGACTACCCGCCGGACGATCAGCTGGGGGCGCGCACGATCATCACCCGGGATCTGCGGAAGCCCTGCTGATCGTCGCGAGATCGTGCTGAACGCAGGTGGCTACTCGAACCTGTCCTGCGAGAACGCCCGACAGCGCTACAGCAGGCCGGCGACGAACGAAGCGGCCTGATTGGTCATGCCCGGTGTGTAGCCGGAGTGCGCGGAGAACATGCGCCCAGGCGAGCAGACCGGGTCGCCATCGGTGCACAGGTCGACGGTCTTGAATCCGTAGACCGGACTGTTGGTCAGCGGTTGCCCGATCTTGTTCGACGGGTTGCCGAACACCGCGATCGCCGCGACGTGGTCGGCGGCCTCGGGGGGCAGCGGCGCGGTGAAACCGAAGCCCGGCACCGGTGCCGCCGCCACGATGTCGATGATCGCCGCGCCCTGCGAGTAGCCGCCGAGGACCAGGCGGGTGCCCGGGCAGTTCTCCACCATCCACATGATGTGGCCGCTGGCGTCGTTGGCGCCGTCGGCGGCCCGGCCAAAGTCATAGCTGGCCGGGTAGTTGACCGCATAGGCGCCGACCGATCGGGACGTCCGGTTCCGCAAAGCGCTGACCAGGCCGTCGCCGACCCGACCCAGGCCCGGCGGCTCACTGGTGCCGCGAGCGAACACCACCTCGACATCGGGACAACCGTCAGCCGAGGCGGTCGGCGTCGATGACGCGGTGGGGTCCATCAGCAGCGCTGCGGCGGCGACCCCTGCCGCCAGGACGCGGAATGCCTTCATGGTGAACGATAGTAGCGAAAATAAGCCTTGATGAGCTAACTAAAACGGGTGGGTCCCGTCACGGCGCCAGCGTCGGCGCCGGGCCCGCAGCCCGCAGCCGGCCGGCGATGAAGTTCGCCGCCTGGCTGGTCAGCGCCGGGATGTAGCCGTCGGTGTGATCGGTCCACTCGTTGCCGGGGCCCTCGTGACAGATCGGGTCACCCGGGTTGCACAGGTCGAGAGCCTTCGAACCGAACAGCGCGCTCTGCACGCTGATCGGTCCGCCGGTGCGGTCGGCAGGGTTACCGAACGTGGTCACCGCCACCACCTGGTCGGCGTACTGCGCCGGCAGCTGGTTGCCCCAAGTGATGCCGCCGACCTGGGTGCCGGTCACGATGTCGATGACCGAGGCGCCCTGCGAGTAGCCGCCCAGCACCAGCTGGGTGTCCGGGCAGACTTCAGCCGCCGCCTTGACCCGCTTGATCACGTCGTTGGCGCCGTCGCCGCCACCCAGCTGCAGCCGGCCGGCGGGGTAGTTGACCGCGTACTCGTCGACCTTCTTGGAGGTCTGCTGGCGCAGCGAGTCGATCATGGCCCGGCCGACGCGGCCGACGCCCGGGGGCTCGCTGGTGCCGCGGGCGAAGATGACCTCGACGTCCGGGCAGTCGTAGGCGGTCGCCACCGGGACGACGCTCGGCGCTACGGCCGGAAGCGTCAGCAGTGCGCCTGCCATCAATGTCGCGGAAAAAATGCTGCTCAGCTGAACAAAACGCATACCCGAGATGGTACCGAAGCCCGAATCCGATACCGACGGGACTGTGGATGGCCGTATACGGCCGCACCGGTCTCACGAATAGCCTGTGGCCGAAATGGCCAGGCGATCGACGACGCAGCTTCAGCTCAGCGCGCACCGCTTCCTGGCCCGCCGGATGGAACGGGCGCTGCGGTGCGGGCAGGTCACGGGCGGCGCGGTCCCCGGTCGAAGCGCGCTGGCCCGGGGCTGGCTGGTGAGCATGGTCGTGGCCGTCGGCGCGATCCTGCTGGCCGTCGTACGGCCACAGCCGGTCCTGGGTGATGCGCCGATCGTGCTGGACCGCGCGACCGGGGCGCTCTACGTCCGCATCGGCGACACGGTGCATCCGGTGTACAACCTCGCGTCGGCGCGGCTGATCACCGGGGCGGCCGACCCTCGACCGGTGGACGGCAACGCGGTCGGCCGGGCCCGGCGCGGCGCGCCGCTGGGCATCCCGGGTGCGCCGGGCGTGCTCGGGGCGCCACTGCCGGACACGGTGGCGTGGTCGTTGTGCGAGGACTCGGCCGGCACCGTCCTTTTAGTCGGTGCCGATCCGTCCGGGCGCCTCGACCCACCGCAGGCCATACCGGTCAGCTCCGAAGCAGGGGCAACCTATCTGCTCCTCGACGGGCGGCGGGTTGCGGTCGACCCTGCTGACCCGCTGCTGGACTCCGCCGTGCCGAGACGGGTCTCGGCGTTGTTGCTCAACGCGATCCCCGAAGCCCCGCCGGTCGACCTTGGTAGGGCGGGCCCGTTGGTGGGCTCGGCCCCGGCCACGTTGTGCGTGCACTGGCGCGTCGACGAAGCGGCCGGGATCACCCTGTCGAGTGGGGCGCGTCTACCGGCGGGGGCGTCGCCGACCGCGCTGGCCCACGCCGACGGGTCTGGCCCCGCCTTGGACGGGGTCTATCTGCCGCCCGGGCACAGTGCCTACGTGCGGGCGGCCGACACCTCGGGTCACGCGGGCGGTGTCGGCTATCTGATCGCCGAGAGCGGGGTGCGGTTCACCGTCGACGACGACGATGCGGCGCGCAGGCTGGGACTGCCCGCAGTGGCCACCGGGGTGCCGTGGCCGCTGTTGGCCGGGTTGCCGGCCGGCCCCCGTCTCAGTCGTGACCAGGCGATGCTGAGCCGGGACGCGGTGCCCGGCCCGACAGCGCCCGACCGGTGAGGGCTGCCAGCAGCATCGCCTGGTCACGACTGAGACGGGGGCCGGCCGGCAACCCGGCCAACAGCGGCCACGGCACCCCGGTGGCCACTGCGGGCAGTCCCAGCCTGCGCGC
>NZ_UWOA01000057.1:0-26756 GCF_900604305.1 Mycobacterium sp. P7213 | reverse complement strand
CACCACGGCCGCCGTCGCCGTACTGGGCCAGGCTCGCCCCGCCGGCGCCGCCGTTTCCGCCCTGCGCGCCGTTGCCCCCGGTGAAGCCGGCTGCACCCGCATCACCGGCGGTCCCGGTTCCGCCTATTCCGCCGGCGCCGCCGTTGCCGAACAGCCAGGCGAGGGCGTCGCCGCCCGCGCCGCCGACACCAGCGGCCTCGCCGTCGATACCGATTCCGCCGGCGCCGCCGACACCGCCGTTGCCCATGAACCACCCGCCGGTGCCGCCGACGCCGCCTGCCGCGCCGGCCCCGCCGTCACCGCCGGCCCCGCCGTCGCCGAACATGCCGGCCGCTCCGCCGTTGCCGCCGGCCACTCCGGCGGCGCTCTGGTCGAAGCCGTCTCCGCCGTCGCCGAACCACAGGCCGCCGGAACCGCCGTTGGGGTTCAGTTCGGTGCCATCAGCACCGTCACCGATCAGAAACTGCCCGGCCGCGGTATTGATCCAGCCGTTGACCATCGACCCGAAGTCACTGTTGATCCAGTTCTGCATCGACGTGTGCAGCGGGTCGTAGAAGAGCTGATCAAACCACGCCGCGGAGTCGATGGGGGTCTCTGCGGCCACCCCGGCGACCGGCGTGAACATGTCGATCAGCCAGTCGAAGTCCAAGCCGTCGGCGTGTGCCGACGGGGTCGCGGGCGTCAGCCCGACGGCGAGGAAAGTGCCGACCGCCGCTCCGGCTCCCGCCAGGCGCCGGCGTGCTGACTTCGACGTGCCCGGCCCAGCCTGACGGTTCATCGCCCCAAAGTACTAGCTGAGTGATACCTGAGCAAAGCAGAACAGCGAACTGCTCACAGAAATAGTGCTTGTTAAGTCAGGGCGCTGGCGTGAGCTTCACCACCGGGATCGGCCGGGTGGTGCGGCGCTGGTAGCCGTCGTAGCGATTGGCGTTGTTGGCGTTGACGATTCGCCACAGCCGGGCGTAGTCCGGGTCATCCGGCAGCACCGGCTGCGCGGTGGCCCGCAGGCGGTTGGGCCCGACGTTGATCTCTAGCTCAGGGTTGGCTTTGAGGTTGTGGTACCAGCCGGGGGAGCGGGGCGCGCCGCCCATCGACGCCACGATCAGATAATCGTCGCCGTCGCGGGCATAGCTCAGTGTCGAGGTGCGGGCCTTGCCGGTTTTCGCGCCGACGGTGTGCAGCAACAGGTTGGGCGGCAGGCCCGGGATCTTGTGGCCGATCCGGCCGTCGGTCCATTGGTAGATCAGGTTGTGTAGGGTGAGCGCTCGGACGCCCACTTTTTCAATCCACGGGAGATGATCCATCGGTTCAGTCTGACTGGGTGGTGCCGCTGCTGGCCAGTGCGGTCCGCAAGATCCTCCCGGTGCCTTCGCGGTCCGGATCGCGGCGCACCAGCAGTCCTTTGGCGAAGGACAGCCGGTCACCGTCTCGGCGCGGGACCACGTGCAGGTGAATGTGGAACACGCTCTGAAAGGCTGCCCGGCCGTCGTTGATCACCAGGTTGTTGCCGTCGGCGTGCAGCCCGGAGGCGCGGGCGGCCTGGGCGATCCGCTGCCCGACGGTAAGCATGCCGGCCAGGGTGGCCGCCGGGGTGTCGGTCAAATCCACGAAGTGCTGTTTGGGGATCACCAGGGTGTGGCCGCGGGTGAACGGCCGGATGTCGAGAAACGCCAGGTACTCGTCGTCTTCGAAAACCCGTACCGCCGGCGCGGTACCGGCGACTACGGCGCAGAACACGCAGGACATTCCCGCCACGTTAGCGGCAGCTGTCACTGCAGCGCACCGGCCATCGCTTCGATCGCCCGGTCCAAGATGGCCCGGGGGGTCGCGAAGTTCAGCCGCGCGAAGCCCCGCCCGCCGCCGAACGGGATGCCCGGACTCAGCGCCACCCGTGCGTCGGCCAGCAGGATCTCGGCCGGTTCGACGGGCAGGCCCAGCGCCCGGAAATCCAGCCACGCCAAGTAGGTGGCCTCGGGATGGCTGACCCGCAGGCCCGGCAGCGCCGCGGGCAGCGCTCGGCTGAGGTGGTCGCGGTTGGCCCGCAGGTAGGTCAGCAGGGAGTCCAGCCACGGCCCGCCGCGGGTGTAGGCGGCAAGGTTGGCGCTGATGCCGACGGTGGCGGCGCCCATGGTGTGCAGCATGTTGATCCGGCGCCAGTCGGCGGCGTCGCGCGGATTGGACAGGATCACCTGGGCGCACATCAGCCCGGGCAGGTTCCAGCCTTTGGAGGCCGACATCAGTGTGATGACAGTGTCGGCGGCGGCGGGCGATACCGAGGCTGCCGCGACGTGGGGCCGGTCGTAGACCAGCGGGGCGTGGATCTCGTCGGCGATCACCCGGGCGCCGTGGCGCGCGGCGATGTCCACGATCGCACTGAGCTCTTCGGCAGTGAATGCGGTGCCCAGCGGGTTGTTCGGGTTGCACAAGATGAGCGATCCGGCGCCGGCGGCGAATGCGGCGTCCAGCGCATCCAGGTCCATCAGATAGCGACCCGAGTCCTGCTGCGTCATCGGGATTTCCACGCGCTGACGTCCGGTCACGGTCAACAGGTCGAAGAACGGCATGTAAGCCGGCACCGGCAGTACCACCGGGCTCTCCGGGCGGGTGAGGAACTCGATCACCACCTCCATGCCCTTGAGGACGTCGGGCACCACCCGCACCCATTCGGGCTGGATAAGCCAGCCGTAGCGCCGTTCGCACCACTGCGTGAGCGCCACCGGCAAGGTATCGGAGCTCAGCGCGGGATACCCGAACTCCTCGTTGGCCACGCAGGCGCGCACCCCGTCGAGCACCTCGGGTGCGGTGGGGAAGTCCATCTCGGCGATCCACAGCGCCAGCACGTCGGGGGCGAAGTGATTCCACTTGATGGTGTTGCGGGCACGGAGTTGTTCGGGGGTCAGCGCATCGAAGACTTCAGCCACCTCGTCAGTCTGCCGCGAGATACGTTTGGCGGTGTGGGGGACGCCGAGATCGAGGACTTGCTGGCCGGGCTGGAGGGCACTGCGCGTGCCGAGCGAGCCGAACTGATCGAATGGCTGCTGGGACAGGGCATCACTGCCGAGGAGATCCGCGGGAATGTCTCGCCGATGCTGCTGGCGTCGCGGCGGCTGGTCGGCGACGACGGCAGCTATGTCTCGGCGCGTGAGATCAGTGAATCCACCGGGGTCGGCCTCGAACAGTTGCAGCGGCTGCTGCGTGCGGTCGGGCTGCCCTGGATGGACGATCCGGACGCCCCGGCGCAGATGCGCGCCGACGCCAGCATCGCCATGCACGCGCGCCGCTTCATCGACGCCGGCATCGACGCCGAGCATGCTCTGCAGACCGCTCGGCTGTTGGCCGACGGGCTGGCGCACACCGCGGAATTCATGCGCTTCACGGTGTTGTCTGCGATCGGCGAACCGGGTGTCACCGAGCTGCAGATCGCCCAGCGGTCGCGGGATCTGGTGGCCGGGCTGGCACCCATGTTGGGTCCGTTCGTGCAGGACATGCTGATGATGCAGCTACGTCATCAGCTCGACATCGACGCCGTCACCGCCGGCGAGCGCTTGGCGGGCGCACCGCTGCCGGGAGCGCGTCAGATCACCGTCGCGTTCGCCGACCTGGTCGGCTTCACCCGGCTCGGGGAGATGGTGCCGCCCGAGGAGCTGGTGCAGCTCGCCGAGCGCCTGACCGTACTGGGCCGCGAGATCGCCGTTCCGCCGGTGCGATTCATCAAGACCATCGGCGACGCGGTGATGTTCGTCTGCCCGGAGCCGGCGCCGCTGGTCGATGCGGTGCTGAGGCTGGTCGAAGCGGCCCGGGCCGACGACACCCTGCCCCGGCTGCGTGCCGGCGTCGCCTCCGGGGAGGCGGTGAGCCGGGTCGGGGACTGGTTCGGCAGCCCGGTCAACACCGCGAGCCGAATTACCGGGGTCGCCCGACCGGGCACGGTGCTGGTCGCTGAGTCGGTGCGAGAGGCGTTGGCCGAATCTGCGGACTTCCAATGGTCGTTCGCCGGCGGACGTCACCTCAAGGGCATCAAGAGTGAAGTGACTCTGTTCCGCGTCCGCCACCGCGCCGGTGACTGATTCGGGGTCCGACGCCGACTGGCCGGTGACCAACGGCCCCTGTTGCTCCTGGGAGCCGGCTGGGAGGCTGAAGGCGACAGACCCGCTGGA
Source organism: Mycobacterium sp. P7213 (assembly GCF_900604305.1). NCBI lineage: Bacteria > Bacillati > Actinomycetota > Actinomycetes > Mycobacteriales > Mycobacteriaceae > Mycobacterium > Mycobacterium sp. P7213. The sequence goes on along the minus strand of NZ_UWOA01000057.1, from coordinate 22,599 downwards.
GGTGGCTGATGCTGGACATGACCGTGGATTACGAGGTCTTCACCGAAGCGGTGCGGTTGGCCTGCCGGGCGCCGTCGTTGCACAACAGCCAGCCATGGCGATGGGTGGCCGACGGAAGCCGGCTGCACCTGTATCTGGATCCGACTCGCGGTGTGCATGGCGACCAGTCGGCGCGGGAAGCGTTGATCAGTTGTGGCGCCGTCCTGGATCACCTGCGGGTCGCGATGGCCGCGGCCGGCTGGACCGCCGAGATCGAGCGGTTCCCTGATGCCGCGCAGCCGGAGCACTTGGCCTCGATCGGATTCACCGCCGCGGAACGGGTCACGGATCTGGACCGCTATCGCGCCGGCGCGATCCTGACGCGCCACACCGATCGACTTCCATTCATGGCACCGAGCAACTGGGAGCCCTTCGAGACGCTGCTGTACGACACGGTGACCGACCCGGTGCAGCTGAGCGTCCTCGCCGACGAGCTGCGCTCCAGACTTGCCGAGGCTTCCCAGCTCACCGAGGCGCTGCGCTTGTACGACTCGTCGTATCACGCTGAACTCGGCTGGTGGACAGCACCATTCGAAGTCTCTGACGGGATTCCCGAGAGCGCACTGATCTCGGCCGCCGAAAGCGACCGGGTGGACATCGGGCGGACCTTCCCGGTCACGCACAACCGGGAACGACGCGTCGAGGTCGGCGACGACCATTCGAAGATCGTGCTGCTGTCGACCGCCAGCGACGAGCCGGGCGATGCACTGGCCTGCGGCGAGGCGCTCTCGTCAGTGTTGCTGGAATGCACCATGGCTGGCCTGGCGACCTGTCCGGTAACGCATCTGACCGAGGTGCCCGCCGGCCGGGCGCTGCTGGCCGGACTGGTCGGGGGCGACGACCTTCCCCAGGTGCTGGTTCGAGTCGGTGGTACGCCGGCGCTGGAGAAGCCGCCGGTGCCGACACCGCGGCGGCCACTGGCCGATGTGCTGCACCTGAAGCTCTGATCGGCGACCCCCGCGGTCTGGCGGCGCCTGGGGGATTAGGAGAGTTGCCCGCCTTTGAGCGACAACTGGGGTGCGTGGACGAGCGCGTTGCGTTTTGTCGCTCAAAGGCGGGCAACTATCCCTATGGTTCGGATTTCGACTGGTTCGGGATGTAATCGCCCCCATGGTTCGGGGTTCAGCCCCGACCGGCTCCGGATTGGGCCGCCACCGGAAAATTAGGGCAGGCTCGGACTGACAGGGGAGCGTCTACACTTCCAGCGCGGCTGGCTTTCACCCTCTTGTCCAGCTCTTCGGATTACGGTCATGTCCGAGCCTGCTTCGCAGTCGAATCTACGCCGACGGCCACCGGTGGGCAATGGTTGATCTCGGCTGAACTTCCAGCCGATTTCAGCTGCCCTCGGCCATCGCCCAGTAGGCCCCGCGGCGGGCCAGCAATTCGGCGTGAGTGCCCTGCTCGACGATCCGGCCGGCCTGCATCACCAGGATCAGGTCCGCGTCACGGATCGTCGAAAGCCGGTGGGCGATAATGAAACTGGTGCGGCCCCGGCGCAACTCCCGCATCGCCCGCTGAATCAGCAGTTCGGTGCGGGTGTCCACCGAACTGGTCGCCTCGTCGAGGACGAGCAGCTGCGGCTGGGCCAGAAACGCCCGGGCGATCGTGATCAGCTGTTTCTCGCCGGCGCTGATGGCCCCGCCGTCGTCGTTGACCCGGGTGCCGTAGCCGTCCGGCAGGGTTCGCACGAAGGCGTCGACGTGCGCGGCGCGGGCCGCCTCGACGATCTCGTCCTCGGTGGCATCAGGCCGGCCGTAGCCGATGTTCTCGGCGATGGTCCCGGTGAACAGCCAGGTGTCCTGCAGCACCATCCCGATCGAGGAACGCAGCGCGCAGCGGTCCACGCCGGTGATGTCGGTGCCGTCGATCAGGATCTGCCCGCGGTCCACGTCGTAGAAGCGCATCAGCAGGTTGACCAGGGTGGTCTTGCCGGCCCCGGTCGGGCCCACGATGGCCACCGTGCTGCCCGCCGCCACGCTAAGCGACAGGTCCTCGATCACCGGCACGCCGGGCCGGTAGCCGAAGCTGACGTCGCGGAACTCGACGCGGCCGCGCGGGCCGCCAAGGTCACCCCACAGCGGCGCCGGCGGAGCCGGAGGCTCTTCGGGTTCGTCGAGGAACGCAAACACCCGCTCGGCGCTCGCGGCACCGGACTGTAAGGCGTTGAACATCGACGCCAGATTGCCCAGCGGTTGATTGAACTGGCGCACGTAGGCGATGAACGCCTGGACGCTGCCCAGCGTGATCTGTCCGGTAGCCACCTGGAATCCGCCGATCACCGCGACCGCGACGTAACCGAGGTTGGCGATCAGTCCGGTTGCCGGCGCGATCAGCCCGGAGAAGAACTGGGCACCGAACCCGGCCCGGTACAACTCGTCGTTGCACTCGTCGAACTGTTGCTGCGCCCAGCCTCGGTGCCCGAACGTCCGCACCAGCGTGAAACCGCTGTAGGTCTCTTCCAGGTGGGCATTGAGTCGCCCGGTGGCCGCCCACTGCGCGGCGAACAGTCGTTGCGAGCGCCGGGTGATCGACCGTACCGCCAGCAATGTCACCGGGACTCCGGCCACGGTGATCACGGCCAGCAGCGGCGAGATGGACAGCATCATCGCCAGCACCACCAGCACGGTCAGCACCGAGGAGAACAGTTGACTGACCGTCATCGACACCGATGTCGCGGTGTTGTCCACATCGTTGGTGACTCGGCTCAACAGCTCGCCGCGCCGTTGAGTGTCGAAATACCGCAGGGGCAGTCGATGCAGCTTGTCCGCGACATCGCGGCGCAGCGCCCGCATGGTGCGCTGCAGGATCACGTTGAGCAACCGAGCCTGGGTCCAGACCATCAGCGCCGCAATCAGATACATGCCCATCGCCAGCGCCAACGTGCGCGCCACCGCGGCGAAGTCGACGCCGGAGCCCGGGATCACGTCCATCCGCGACAGCATCTCGGCGTAGGTGCCGTGGCCGGCGGCCCGGGCGTCCTCGACGGCCTGCTGCTTGGTGATGCCCGCCTGCAGGCCGCGGCCGATGATGCCGTTGAACACCAGATCGGTGGCGTGTCCCAGGATGCGCGGCCCGGCCACGCCGAGCGCGATACCGCCCAGCGACAGGCTGAACACCGCCGCGACCAGCCGGCGCTGCGGGCCCATCCGGCGGGCCAGGCGCAGCGCGGTCGGCCAGAAGTTCGCGGCCCGCACCGTCGGAGCCGCCACCGGCGCGGTCACAGGCCACCGACCCCGGCAGTCACCGACTGGGACTCGGCGAACTCGGCGTAAGCCGGGCAGTCGGCCAGCAGCTCGCGGTGGGTTCCACTGCCGACCACCCGGCCGTCGTCGAGGACGAGCACCTGGTCGGCCTGGGTGACGGTGGAGATCCGCTGCGCCACGATGATCACCGTCGCGTCGGCGGCCACCTCGCGCAGGGCGGCGCGCACCCGGGCGTCGGTGCGGGTGTCCAGGGCCGAGAACGCGTCGTCGAACAGATAGATCGAGGGCCGCCGGATCACCGCCCGGGCGATCGCGAGCCGTTGCCGCTGCCCGCCGGACAGGTTGATCCCGCCCTGGGCCACCGGCATCGCCAGCCCGTCCGGGTGGGCCGCCACGAAATCGTCGGCGGCGGCCACCCGCAGGGCCTCCCACATCTGCTCGTCGCTGACGGTGGCCCCCGCCGGGGCCCCGTAGCGCAGGTTGTCGACGACGGTGCCGGAGAACAGGTAGCCGCGCTGCGGCACCAAGCCGATGCCCGACCACAGCTCCTCGGGGTCGCGGTCGCGCACGTCCACGCCGTCGATGAGCACCGCGCCGTCGGTCACGTCGCGCAGCCGGCAGATCAGCGACACCAGGGTGGACTTGCCCGAACCGGTGGAGCCGACCACCGCGGTGGTGGTGCCGGGCAGCGCGGTCAGGGACACGTCGGACAGCACCGAGCGGTCGGCGCCGGGGTAACGGAAGCCGACCCCGTCCAGGCGGACCTCGCCGGTCGGCGAGGACGGCGACACCGGCCGAGCCGGGGCGCTGATGGTGGGCTCGGTGGACAGCACCGCGGTGATCCGCTCGGCGCAGACCGCGGCGCGCGGCAGGATCGCGAGCACCATGGTGGCCATCAGCACGGCCATCAGGATCTGCATGAAATAGGACAGGAACGCGATCAGCGACCCGATCTGCATCTGACCGGCGTCGATGCGCAGCGCGCCGAACCAGATCAGTACGACGCTGGAGGCGTTGATGATCAGCGTGGTGGTCGGCAACATCAGTACCTGTAGGTTCCCGACGGTCAGCGAGGCGTCCGACAGGGCCGTGTTGGCCTGGGCGAACCGGTCCTTTTCGAAAGGCTCACGGGCGAACGCGCGGATCACCCGGATGCCGGTGAGCTGGTCGCGGAGTACTCGGTTGATGTTGTCGATCAGCATCTGCATGCGGCGGAACAGCGGCAGCATCCGCGACACGATCAGGTAGTTGGTCAGTGCCAACACCGGCACACTGACCGCCAGTAGCCAGGCCAGTCCTGCGTCCTGGTGCACCGCCATCAGCACCCCGCCGACGCACATGATGGGCGCGGTGACCAGCGTGCTGGCGCCCAGCTGCACCACCAGCTGGATCTGGCGGACGTCGTTGGTGGTGCGGGTCAACAGGGTTGGCGCCCCGAACCTCGTGGTTTCGCTTTCGGAGAACCGGATCACCTGGGCGAACACCGCCCGGCGCAGATCGCGTCCGAAGCCGGTCCCGGTGCGCGCGCCGAAGTAGACCGCGGCGATGGCGCACAGCATCTGCACGCCGGTGACGCCGAGCATCACCGCGCCGAGCCGAATGATGATCGCGGTGTCCCCGCGGACCACGCCGTCGTCGATGATCGTGGCATTGACGGTCGGCAGGTACAGCGAAGCCAGGGTGCTGATCAGTTGCAGTGCCATCACCGCCGCGACCGGCCGGCGGTAGGGCCGCAGGTAGCAGCGCAGCAGCGCCAGAAGCATGGGGTTACTGTCGCACATCCGTGCGGTCGCGGCGTTGCTGTGACGCTACGCGGCGACACAAACCGACTGGTCACCGCTGTGTCGTGGTTGACGGGCGGCGGTGCCGCTACAGTGCATCGTGTGCGGCGCAAACTGACGGTCCCGGCCCTGGCGGCCGCTGCTCTGATTCCGATGGTCGGCGGATGTTCTGACTCCGACTCGCCTGAAGCTGCGGGCGGCAGCCAGTCTGCGTCGCCGACGGCCGAGCAGAGCAATCATGGTCCGTCGTTCCCGCAGTGCGGTGGCATCAGTGACGAGACGATGGCCAACCTGACCCGGGTGTCCGGGTTGGTCAGCACCGCGCAGAACTCGGTGGGCTGCCAGTGGCTGCTGCGCGGCGGGATCATGGGCCCGCACTTCTCCTTCTCCTGGTATCGCGGCAGCCCCATCGGTCGCGAGCGCAAGACCGAAGAGGTGTCGCGGACATCCGTGGAGGACATCAACATCGACGGCCACAGCGGTTTCATCGCGATCGGCACCGCCCCGACGATGGGCGACAACCTGTGTGAGGTCGGCATCCAATTCAAAGATGACTTCATCGAGTGGTCGGTGAGCTTCGCTCAGAAGCCGTTCCCGGATCCGTGCGACGTCGCCAAAGAGCTGACCCGCCAGTCGATTGCGAACGCCAAATGAGCCGCCGGGTTCTGGCCAGTGCGGTCGCGGTGCTGGCAGTGTTGACCAGCTTGACGGGCTGCTCCCGTGAGGTGGGCGGCACCGCCGTCAAGGCCGGCGCGGGCGACACCAAGCGCAACAACAACTCCGAGCGGCAGTACCCGAACCTGCTCAAAGAGTGCGAGGTGCTGACCACCGACATCTTGGCCAAGACGGTGGGAGCAGACCCGCTCGACATCCAGAGCACCTTCGTCGGCGCCATCTGCCGCTGGCAGGCGGCCAACCCGGCCGGGCTGATCGACATCACCCGGTTCTGGTTCGAGCAGGGCAGCCTGGACAACGAACGCAAGGTCGCCGAGTTCTTGAAGTATCAGATCGAGAACAAGACCATCGTGGGCGTGCCCTCGATAGTGATGCGTCCGGCCGACCCGAATGGCTCCTGCGGGGTCGCCAGCGACGCCGCCGGGGTGGTCGGCTGGTGGGTCAACCCGCAGGCGCCCGGGATCGACGCGTGCGAGCAGGCGCTCAAATTGATGGAGCTGACGCTCGCGACGAACTCGTAGTCGCTCGGAGGCGGCGCCCCAATCCCAGGTGAAATAATTGTTTGGCTATCGAAATGACAATTTTCCGGCGGGGCGAAATTGATTAGTTTCCGTTTGAACCAATTGGCCCGGCCCGGAGGTTCTCTCTTCGGTCCATAGTGTCCTGCTGACCTGCGCCATCACGCAAAATTGTCTTTGCTGAGTGTCGTTCGTGTCGCTGCGAATCCAGGTGACTTGTCGGAACTGACACGCGTTATCCATTTCTGAGGCGCATCCTTCGATAGCATCGCGCGCCGTGGACGAGATGCATGAACTGCAAGCAATAGCTTGGCTTCCTGGGCTCAATGGAATCGAGCAACACTGCTGGCAACAGTTTCTGGCTTGCTCACTGAACGTCGTTGACGCGGTGAATGTTTGCCTCAAGAACGCACATGACCTCTCGATACGTGACGTCCTTCTGCTGGAGCTGCTGAGCAGGCCTCGGCGTCGGGAGCACCGGCTGTGTGTCTTGGCGGAGAAGCTGGGTGTCACGCAGGGGCAGTTGTCTACCCAGATCCGCCGGTTGGAAGGCCATGGCTGGATCACCCGCAGCCCGAGCCCAGGGGACCCGCGCGGCATTCTGCCCCGGATCACCAGTGCGGGGCATACCCGGCTGCACGCGGTGATGGAGACCTACGCGCAGGGCATCCGCGTGCACTACCTCAACCAGCTCAAGCACGAGCAAATGGTGAATCTGGTCGACAGTTGCCAGCGGATCAACGACTCGCTCAGCACGAATCGGGGTCGACAGGCGCTCAAAGCCGCCCGCTGAGGCGGGGATGGGCGCCGGTCGCCGTCTGTTGGGGAAAGCTATTGCGCCGCATGCCCGCCACCGGTTGCCAGCGCGCGCAATTCGGCAACCACCTGCTCTGCCGTCGGCGCGCTGTCGGGGTCGATCAGTGACTGGATCATCATGCCCAGCACCACTGCCAGGGCAACTGAGCCGCCCATCTCGGTACGCGCACGGTGTTGACCTTCGGCCAGGCGCGCGCGCAGTTCGTCATTGCGTTGGGCTTGCACGATCGCTTCCAGGTGCGAGGTCCACAGTGCCTTGTCGGTGGTGAAGGAGTCCAGCACCGCCTGCCATCGCTCCACGGCCGTGGCTGCCGGCTGCCCTTCGGGGGACATCCGGGCGTCGAGTTCGTCGAGTTCTTCGAACAGGGCCTGCACCAGCAGGCGTTCGCGGCTGCCGAAGTGATAGCCGATGGCGGCATGGCTGACACCGGCCGCCGCGGCGATGTCGCGCACCGTCGTATTGGCCCAGCCTCGTTCGACTAGGCAGCGCTTGGCGCCTTCCAGCAGATCCTCACGGTTGCCCATGAAGGCAGGTTAGCCAGGGCGGGAGCAGTTGCACAAATGGATTGACCATATGGATTGACCATTTGGACAAATCGGGAGTACGGTACTGACACCAATGGATCCCGTCGGGGGATCTGCCAGATCAGGAGGTGCCGGTTATGGCGCACGAAGTCCTCGAGCGCGTCGAGAAGATCGCCACCCAGCTGGCGGACACCGCCGAAGAGAGCGAACGCCTCGGCAAGCTTTCGCAGCAGTCGGTGGCACTGATTCGCGAAGCCGGCGTGATGCGGATGCTGCAGCCGACGGACTTCGGTGGTTACGCCGCCCACCCGCGCGACTTCGCCGAGGCGGTCATGGCGGTGGCCAAGCACTGCGGCTCCACCGGTTGGGTGTGCGGTGTTGGGGGAGTGCACCCCTGGGAGATGGCGCTGATGGACCGCCGGCTGCAAGCCGAGATCTGGGCCGAAGATCCCGATACCTGGATCGCGTCCCCGTATGCCGCACAAGGTATCGCGACCCCGGTCGAGGGTGGTTATCGGTTGACCGGGCGGTGGAACTTCTCCTCGGGCACCGACCACTGCGACTGGATCTTCCTCGGTGCGCGCGTCGCGGAGACCATGCCGCCCAAGGTCTTACACGTCGTGTTGCCGCGCGCCGACTACACCATCGTCGAGGACTCCTGGGACGTCATCGGCCTGTCGGGCACCGGCAGCAAGGACATCATCGTCGACGGCGCCTTCATCCCGGACTACCGCACCATCGACTTCGAGCACGTCGCCTCCGGTGCGAGCGCCGCCGAGGCCGCCGGGCGAGATGAGACGGTCTACAAACTGCCGTTCTGGGCGATGTTCCCGCTCGGGATCACCGCCGCGCTCATCGGAATCACCGAGGGCGCATTGGCGGCGCATCTGGACTATCAGCGCGACCGGGTGGCCGCCACCGGCACCAAGATCAAGGACGACCCCTATGTGCTCTACGCGATCTCCGAAGCCGCCGCGGAGATCGCCGCCTCACGCGTGCAGTTGCTCGACGGCATCAGCAGGATGTACGACCTCGCCGACGCCGGTAAGGAGATCAGCTTCGAAGACCGATCACTGGTGCGGCGCAACCAGATTCGCTGCGCCTGGCGGGCCGTTGCTGCCGCCGACGCGATCTTCGCCCGCTCCGGGGGCAATGCCGCGCGCCGGAACAACCCACTGCAGCGGTTCTGGCGCGACGCCCACGTCGGGCTGGGCCACGCCATCCAGACGCCGGGGACCATCTATCACTCCAGTGCCCTGACGGCCATGGGGGTGGAACCGGCGCCCGCGTTGCGGGCGATGATCTGAGGAGTGCTCCGGTAGCGCTGATATTGCACTGAGGGTCGTGGTTCTTGGGAAACCCACGACCCTCACGGCAATCCGAACTCACTCGGCTTGCGCCGCCGGCAGGGGCATCGCCTGATTGGTCCGCCTAGCCTGCGGGCTCGTCGGGGGGATTGGGGTGTAAGCGCCTTCAGGGAAGATTCGCGAGTGCTGCGGTGTCGGGGCGGCACATGAGGCGTTTATAGCTAACTTTCGAGATGCAAAACTATAATGATGATGGTTTTGGTATCAGTTACGTGAGAAGGGTTCGCTATGGGCTGGCCTGCGCATCAAGTCGAGCAGCGTGAGTGGGCGCCTCGCACGCGACAGGGTAACCGTGACGATCGCATGCTCAAGCAGATCGAAGTGGCGCTACCTCCAATGATCGGTGACCTGGACTATGACCCGGTGGGTGCAGCGGCGCGCGCGCATGAGGCCGCCCTTGTTGCCGTCGCTCGCCTGGAAGCCGGATTCGGCCAGCATCTTGCACCCTTAGCGGATTTCTTGCTCCGGAGCGAGTCCGTGGCGTCATCCAAGATCGAGCACATCGACGCTGGATGGCGTGCGTTCGGTAAGGCCTTCGTAGGCGGAAATGCCGGCGCGGAGGCAGAATCCCAACTCGCTGCCGTTCGGGCGTTGATGCAACTTGTTGACGCGGCCGACGCCGGTCCTCTTACTCTCGAAGCGGTCCTGGAAACCCATCGACTACTGATGGCACCCGACCCCTACGCCGACAGCCCCGGGCAGCTGCGCAACGTCCAGAACTGGATCGGTGGCAGCGACCACACACCGATCGGGGCGCTCTATGTACCACCACCGCACGAGTTAGTGCTTTCTCTCGTAGAGGACCTGCTGATATTCGCCAACCGCACAGATCTGCCGATCGTTGCGCAGGCCGCTATCGCCCACGCCCAGTTCGAATCGATCCACCCTTTTACCGACGGCAACGGTCGCATCGGACGTGCGCTGATCAGTGCCATCCTCCGCAGGCGGGGGCTCACCCAACGAGTCACGGTGCCGCTGGCCTCGGTCATGCTGGCCAATACCGACGACTATTTCGGGCGGCTCACCAACTACCGCCACGGTGACGCCGATCAATTTGTCGGCTACCTCGCCGAAGCCGCCGTACATGCGAGCAGCGCTGCGGAAGAATCTGCAGTTCGTCTCGCCGAACTGCCCGACCACTGGCGGTCAGTGGCGCGCCCACGGTCCGGCTCTGCGGACGAGACTCTACTCGAGAGCCTCTTGGACGTCCCGATCTTCAATGCCGATACCGCCCAACAGATCACGGGAACGACAGATGCCAGCACATACCGGGCTCTCGGACGGCTGACGGAGGCGGGCATCCTTGAAATATTGTCTACTGGCGCGCGCAATCGCGTCTGGGCTGCCGCCGACGTGTTGACCGAGCTTGATGCACTCAGTGACGCGATCGGCCGGCGAGTTCGCCCCGGATAGTGGCTCCGATCGACCATTCCTTCGGTGATTGCCACACTTACTACGTTTACTACGTATAGCGAGCAGTACGTTGTAAGCGTAGTATCGGAGCGAAGTCGCGCCCGGCGACGTGAAGGTCGCAGCAGCGGGTGTTTCGGGCAGTGAGCATGTGGAGGAGGCGGTGGTGGAGCCTATTTCCCGCATGGCCGACGCCGGCGGCGGGCTGCCCAGACACATGCACCGACAGTGGCGCATCGTGTTTGGCCCGATGGCAAGGCTGACGACTGAACCCGAGGCCGAGACCGCCGAGGGAGCCGGCGAGGCCGTGTTGCGGCTCGAACTGCCACTCGGGATCGCTGCGCCGGGGGACGTGGCCGTCGAAGTGGAGGACGGCACCTTGGTGGTTCGGCTTGGGGGCCTCGCCGTCGACCAGCCTGTATCGGTACGCGAAGTAGCCGAGGAATCCGCTGCGGTGGACGTGGAACAGGCCGCACCGGTACCGGTCGAGCTCCTGACCCAGCTCGCCGCCGTCGTCGAGGAGCAGCAGAACATCCTCCGCAAAATCGAAGCAGCAACGGCGGTTTCACCGGGGGAGCGGGTGACGCTGACCACGGCCACCGGGGAGTTGAAATACACGCTGCCGTTCGCGCCGGATGAGACCTACAGTCCGGGGGCCGTCAGCGCCATCTTGTCGCCCAGCGGTAAGCCGCATCGGTCGATCGCGCAGGACCGGCGTCGCGCACACGAGCTGCTGGGCGTCAAGATCGGCAACCAGTATCGGTATCCCAAATTCCAGATCGACCCGGGACGCCAGCAGATCCGTCCCGTCGTTGCCTACGCGAACCGTCAACTGGAATGCGACGAGGACCCGTGGGGAACGCTGGACTGGTGGTACAGCCCCGATGAGGGCCTGGAGGATCGGCGCCCGATCGACCTACTCGAAAGCGGTGAACTGACCGAGGAGCTGGTCGATCTCGCGATCCAGCTCGGTCAACAGGGCATGGAGTGACCGATGCCGACCAATCGGTACAACGGACGCCCTGCCGATGTCGAAATCGTCCCCAAAGGGACTGTGCTGTACCGCATCATGGCCGCCAACGCGTCCTACCCGGCCGTTGGGCCATCCCAAGCAAGGTCGCTTCGAGCCCACCCATGCCGGGCTGGGCGGATACCTCTACGTCGCCGATACGTTGGCCGGCGCGGTCGCCGAGGGTGTCCTGCGCAACCAGACGATCTCGAAAGCGGGTGTGGTGCGTCGACCCTGGCTGGTCAACAAGAAGCTCGTTCGGGTGAGTCTGGTCAGCGATGTCACGGTGGCATCGGTATACGGCTCCGGTGCGACCAAACTCAACCTCGACTCGGCGTTGCTGTGCGGCGGCGTCAGCCAGTATTCGCAGACCCGCGAGACCGGCACCAAGATCCTGCTCAAGACCAAGCCCGCGTTCGGCATGCGGTACCGCTGCCGCAACCATGACAACCTGACGTCGCTGATGCTCATCACGCGAAAGGACCCCGCGCTGTCGCTGACCCTCGTCGACGAGGTTGACATCCTCTTCGACAAGCGGGGCAGAGATCTGATCCTCGGCGTCCTGCACACGGAGTTCCAGTTGCAGTACACCGGGCTGCTGCCGAACTGACTGTGGCGGCGGGAACCGGCAGCGCTATCGCGGCACGTGAAAGTCCACCAGCGCGGCCGACCGCAGCTCCACTTCCGCCCAGTTGCCGGCGAAGTGAAGGACGGCGATTCCCGAGGTCGGGTACTTCTCCGAGATCCGTTGGGCGGCGGCCGCATCGGTGCCGGGCCCGGCCAGTCCCAGTGCGACGCTCGACATGGCCGGCTCGTGGCCGATCACCAGCAGGGCGTCGATGTCGGCGGCCACGGTGTTGATGGTCGCGATCACGGTTCCGGGAGTCGCGTCGTAGAGATCGTCGACATAGCGCACCGGTGCGGCCAGCGCGGTCCGCGCGTAGGTCTGCCGGGTGCGGGTGGCGGTCGAACACAGCACCGCGTCGAAGGCCGGCGCGTGGGCGCGCAACCAGTCGCCGGCCAAACCCGCCTCCCGGATCCCGCGCGGCGCCAACGGACGCTGATGGTCGACCGCCCCGGGTGGATAGTCCGACTTGGCGTGCCGCAGCAGGACCAGGGTGCGCGCAGTACTCACCCGCTCCAGAGTAGGGGTGGCCGATCTTGCCCGCGCTAGCCGAGTCGGCCACCCTCGCACCGTGCGCCGGCGGTGCTCAAGTGCCGGATGTGACACACGAGTTCTGACAGCGCTTGCGGTCGGCGGACCTGCCGAGCGAGGTCCGCGAGGTTGTCGGTGACCGGCCATACACTCGCGATGCCCGGCTGATGGACCGGCGGAAAGGGACAGGACGACATGCGTTTCGTGCACACCGCCGATTGGCAGCTCGGCATGATCCGGCATTTCTTGGCCGGCGATGCCCAGCCTTGTTACTCGGCGGCCCGGCGCGACGCGGTGGCCGGGCTGGGCGCGCTGGCGAAGCAGACGGGTGCGGAGTTCGTCGTCGTCGCCGGCGATGTGTTCGAGGACAACCAGCTCGCGCCGGAGGTCATCAGTCAGTCCCTGGAGGCCATGCGCGCCATCGGGATCCCGGTCTACCTGCTGCCGGGAAATCACGATCCGCTCGATGCGGGGTCGGTGTACACCAGCGCCTTGTTCACCGCCGAATGCCCCGACAACGTGGTGGTGCTCGACACCGCAGGCGTGCACCAGGTGCGCCCCGGCCTTGAGATCGTCGCCGCGCCGTGGCGCTCCAAACGTCCCACCACCGACCTGACCGCGGCCGCACTGGACGGCTTGCCGGCCGACGGCACCCTGCGGGTCCTGGTTGCCCACGGCGGCGTCGACGCCCTGGACCCCGACCCCGGCAACCCGGCGCTGATTCGGCTGGCCGGCCTGCAGGACGCCCTGTCTCGCGGCGCGATCCACTACGTTGCCTTGGGCGACAAGCACTCCCGCACCCAGGTCGGGGAGACGGGGCGCATCTGGTATTCCGGTTCGCCGGAACCCACCAACTTCGACGACATCGAATCCGACCCCGGCCACGTCCTGGTGGTCGACATCGACGAGGCCGACGGCGCCGTGAGCGTGGACTCCCACCACATCGGCCGCTGGCGTTTCCTGACACTGCACCGCCAGCTCGACACCGGCCGCGACGTCACCGACCTCGACATCAATCTCGATCAGCTGCCGGACAAGGAACGCACGGTAGTCCAACTGGCGCTGACGGGTTCGCTCAGCGTCACCGATCGGGCGGCCCTGGACGTCTGCCTGGACCGGTATTCGCGGCTGTTCGCGTGGGTGGGCACCTGGAAACGCCACACCCACCTGGTGGTGGTCCCCGCCGACGGCGAATTCTCCGACCTCGGAATCGGCGGTTTCGCCGCCGACGCGGTCGAGGAACTTCTCGCTGCCGCCCGCAGTGCCGACACCGGCGCCGCCGACGACGCGCACGCCGCGCTGGCGCTGCTGCTGCGCCTGGTCGATCGGACAGTGGCATGAGACTGCACCGGCTGGTGCTGACCAACTACCGTGGCGTGGCGCACCGAGAGATCGACTTCCCCGACCACGGCGTGGTGGTGGTGTCCGGCGCCAACGAGATCGGCAAGTCCTCGATGATCGAGGCGCTGGACCTGTTGCTGGAGTCCAAGGACCGCTCCGCGAAGAAGGACGTCAAACAGGTCAAGCCCACCTACGCCGATGTCGGTGCCGAGGTCACCGCGGAAATCAGCACCGGTCCTTACCGTTTCGTCTATCACAAGCGCTTCCACAAGGCGCCCCGGACGCAACTGACGATCTCCGAGCCGCGCCGCGAGCAGCTCACCGGCGATGAGGCGCACGACCGGGTCCGCGCCATGCTGGAGCAGACCATGGACACCGGCCTCTGGCAGGCCCAGCGGGTGCTGCAGGCGTCGTCGACGGCGGCGGTGGACTTGTCCGGCTGCGATGCGCTGTCGCGGGCGCTGGACGTCGCCGCCGGCGACACCGCCACCCTCAGCGGAACCGAGCCCCTTCTCATCGAACGGATCGACGCCGAGTATGCGCGCTATTTCACCGGGACCGGGCGTCCTACTGGCGAGTGGGCCGCTGTCATCGCCGCGCTGGCCGACGCCGACGCCGAGGTGGTGCGATGCACCGAGCTACTCGCCGAAGTGGACTACCGGGTGCACCGGCACGCCGAGCTGTCCGAGCAGTTGGCGCGGTTGACCGACGAGCAGGCCGCCGCGGACTCCCGGCACCGTGCGGCGCAGGACGCCGGCGCCGCGATCGCCGACCTGCGCGGCCGGCTCCGCGATGCGCAGCTGGTGGCCACCGCGGCCAAAGCCACCGCTGCCGCCACCGATAGCGCCCAAGCCGAGCGGCGCCGGCAGCGTGACGAACTCGAATCCCGGGCGGCCGCGATCAGCCTGTTGGACAACGAGATCGACGCTGCCGCCCAGGCGCAGGCCGCCGCTGACACCGAAGCCACCACCGCCGACGCCGCCGCGGCCGACGCCGAACACGCCGTGGCCGCCGCCACCGAACGTGCAGCATCCGCCCGCCGCATCGTCGATCAACTCGCCGCTCGCGACGAGGCCGACCGGCTCGCTGACCGGATCGCCCGGATTGATACCACCGAAGGTCAGCTCGCCGAGGCGGCGGCTGAACTGGCGCGGATCGTCGTGACCGAGCCGATGCTGCGCCGGATCGAACAGGCGTCGGCGGCCTGCGACCGCAGTGAGGCGTCGCTGGCCGCGATCTCGGCGACCTTGGAACTCGCCGCGGTCGCCGACATCGATCTGGTGATCGCCGGCGACCCCACGGCGCTGCCGGCCGGACAGAGCTGGTCGGCCTCCGTCACCGACGGCCTTGAGGTCGAGCTGCCCGGACTGCTGCGGGTGAGTGTCCGCCCGGGCGACAGTGCGCGTGAGGCCGGCATCAAACATGCTGCGGCACAAGCCGAGCTTGCCGATGCGCTGGCGGCGGCAGGTGTGCTTGATCTGGCGCAGGCGCGCCAGGCCGACCAGCGGCGCCGCGAACTGCAGGGCAGCCGCGACCAGTTGGCCGCTGCTTTGGCAGCGTTGCGCGGTGAGGAGGAGTTCGAGGCATTGCGGGCCCGGCTGATACGCCTGCGCGATGAGCATGGCGAGATTCCCAGCGGGACCACACCGGAACAGGCCCGTGCCGATCGTGACGAGGCCGAGGCACTGCGGGCGCAGGCAGTCACCGACTGCGAAACCCTGCGCCGAGCCGCCCAGCAAGCTGCGGCCCGTCGCACGGAAGCCGCCACACGGCTGACGCTGTTGCGGGAGAAGGCGGCAGCGCAGCGCAGCGAGCTGGAGGCGGTCAACCAGCGTCTCGCCGTGCAGCGGGCGACGGTCAGCGATGACGAGCTGGCGACTACCGCCGATGCCAACGCGCAGGAGTTGCGCAGCGCCGAGCAGCGGGTGACCGAGTTGACCGAGCAGCTGGGCGCCGCCGCCCCCGAGGCGATCGACGCCGAACTCGCGGCAGCGCAGTCGGCAGCGCAGGAGCTGCGGGCCCGGCACGCCGAGACCGCCCGCGCGCTGCATGAGGTGGAGGTCGAGCTCGCCGTATTCGGCACCCAGGGCCGGCGCGGCCAGCTCGACGCGGCGCAGACCGTGCTGGAACACGCTGCGGCCGAACATGGTCGGATCGGTCGCCGGGCACGCGCCGCGGCGCTGCTGCGGTCGACCATGGCCCGCCACCGCGACGACACCCGTCGGCGCTACGTCGAGCCGTTCCGTGCCGAGATCCAGCGGCTGGGGGCGCACGTGTTCGGCGCCGACTTCGAAGTCGACGTCGACACCGACCTGAAGATCTGCGCCCGCACCCTCGGTGGTCGCACCGTGCCTTATGAGTCGCTGTCCGGCGGCGCCAAGGAACAGCTGGGCATCCTGACCCGGCTGGCCGGGGCGGCGCTGGTGGCCAAGGAAGACAGCGTTCCGGTGGTGATCGACGACGCGCTCGGTTTCACCGACCCGGATCGGCTGGAGAAGATGGGCGCGGTGTTCGACGCGGTCGGCTCACACGGTCAGGTGATCGTGTTGACGTGCAGCCCGGATCGCTACCGCAGCGTCACCGATGCTCACCGCATCGACCTGACCGCCTGATCAGTCCTTCATGAACCCGACCACGGTGTAGTCCAGATCCGCCAGCCCCGGCGCCCCGAAGTTGGCCAGTGAACTGCGCACCGCCACATTGCCGGTGGTCTGAATCAGCGGCAGGCTGAATCCCTCGGCCCACAGCAGGCTGTCGACCTCGTTGGCCCGGGCCCGGGCCACCGCCGGATCGAGCGCCTCCAGGGTCTCCTCGATCTTGGCGTCGATGGCCGGGCTGCCGATCTTGCCGAAGTTGGCCTCCCCGTAGGAGGCGGAGATCTGGTTCAGCCCGGCCAGCGGGAATGCGTCACCGACCCAACTGAATTGGGCGATGTCGAAGTCGCCGACGTTGACGTAGTCGGTGAAGAAGCCGCCTCCGGCCTTGGCGTCCAATTGCAGCTTCACCCCGATCTGGGCCAGGTTGTGCTGGGCCACTTGGGCGAATTGGCGGGTGCTCGACGCGTCGTAGAACAGGTGCCGGATCACCAGGGGGCGACCGTTCTTCTCCCGGAACTTGCCGTGCAGTGTCCAACCCAGCGCGTCGAGTTCGCGTGCGGCGCGCTCGGGGTCGTAGGCCACCACCGCACTGTTGTCCTGGTAGCCCTCCTGGCCGGCGACGTAGATGTGGTTGTTCAGCGGCACCGGGTCGGCCGTCAGGCCGCGCTGGGTGACCTTGGCGATGGTGGACCGGTCGATACCGCGCATGACCGCCAGTCGCAGCGCCTTGTCGGATAGAAGCGCCCCCGGTGCCCCGTTGAAGGTGAAGTGGTTCCAGGCCGGAGTCGGAGCACGGCGGATCGCGATGCCCTCAGTGCGGCGCGCGATCGTCAACTGATCCAAGGTGGCCACCCCGGTGGCGTCGATGGTGTGGTTCTGCAGCGCCGGCATTCGGGCGGACTCATCGAGCACCAGATAGGTGATGGTGTCCAGCTTCGGAGTCCGGCCCCACCATGCGGGGTTGCGGGTCAGGGTGATCCGCTGGCTGGTGCGATCCAGCGTCGACAGCACGAACGGTCCGGCCGACGGGCCCGGCCTGCTCAGCTGAGCCTTGTTGAAGGTATCCGGATCGGAGGTCATGCTGGCCGGCAACAGCATTGAGTTGCCGGCGAACATGCCCCGCCACTCGGCGTAGGGCTTGGCGAAGCGCATCACAGCCTGGCGGTCGTCGACGCCGCGGGTCACCGAGGCGACGCGCTCAGCGCCGTTGGTGGTCGCGATCGCGTAGGCGCTGTCGGCGCCGCTGGTGGCATGGATCTGGCTGGCGATGTCTTTCCAGGTCAGTGGTGTTCCGTCGCTCCACACCGCTTTCGGGTTGATGGTGTAGGTGACCACCTGCGGATTGGTGCCGGTCAGCTCCACACTGGTGAAGTAGTCGGTGTCCACCGTCGCCGAGCCGTCCGGTCCGATGGTGAACGCCCGCGGCATGGTGGCCTTGAGCATGGCGGCGTTCTCGGCCAGGTTGCCGTCGATGTGCAGCGGGTTGAAGTTGGGCGGGAACTGCGTCATCGACAGCCGCAGGTTGCCGCCGTCACGCAGTTTCGCCGGGTCCTGCGGATTGATGTCGCTGGCGGTGCCGACCGCGGCGATGCCTTCGGGCGCGGTGATATCGACTGCCGCACAGCCGTTCAGTGCCAGTCCCAATGCCACCAGGAGCGCCACCCCGTTGGCGCTGCGTCCAGGGCGGCCTCTTCTCGCGCAACGTCGCCGTGAGCGCAGAGTCAGCGTCGGGCTCATGAGTTCACCACCGGTTGCGGCACCGCGGCCAGCAGCCGCCGGGTGTAGTCGTGTTGGGGATCGCGGAACACCTGATCGGCCTCGCCCTGTTCGACGATCGCCCCGGCATACATCACCGCTACCCGGTGCGCCAGGTGTTTGACCACCGAAAGGTCATGTGACACAAACAGGTAGGACAGTCCGAGTTGCTGTTGCAGATCCAGCAGCAGGTTGATGATCCCGGCCTGAATCGACACGTCGAGCGCGGACACCGGTTCATCGAGTGCGAGGATCTTCGGCTGCAACGCCAGGGCCCGGGCGATGCCGATCCGCTGCTTCTGCCCGCCGGAGAACTCCGAGGGGTAGCGCAGCGCGTCGCCGCGGCGCAGCCCCACCAGCTCCAGCAGCTCAGCGACCCGGGCATGGATGGCGGCCTTGTCGGAACCGTTGGCGCGCAGGGGTTCTGCCAGCAGCTCGAAGACCGGCAGCCGGGGATCCAGGGAAGCCACCGGATCCTGGAACACCACCTGCAGGTCGCGCCGCAGGGCGCGACGGCCGTCGCGCTTCAGCGCCGCGACGTCGGTGCCGAGCACTTCGATCGAGCCGGACTGCGGCGCGGCCAGCTCCAGGATCTGGTGCAACGTGGTGGATTTGCCCGAGCCGGATTCGCCGACGATGCCCAGCGTACGGCCCTGCTGCAACTCGAAGCTCACCCCGTCGACGGCACGCACCTCACCGGCGCGACGCCGCAGCACGCCCTTGGTCAGCGGGTAGGTCTTGACCAGGTCGCGCACCCGCAGCACGGTGGGGGATTGGTCGGCGACCGCCGCCGCCACTTCGGTGCGCACGCCATAGATGTCGGCGGCGCTGCGCCCGAGGACCTGGTCGGTGTGAATGCAGGCTGCCGAATGGTTCTCCCCGACGCTGAGCAGCTCCGGTTCCGCCACCAGGCAGTCATCGGCGGCCAACGGGCAGCGCGGTGCGAAGGGACAGCCCGCGTCGACCCCGGCCGTCAATGCCGGTGGTGCGCCCGGGATCGGCACCAACCGGGTGCCCTGCGGGGCGTCCAGGCGGGGCACCGAACCCAGCAGTCCCACCGTGTAGGGCATTCGCCGATCGCGGTACAGAACTTCGACCGGTGCGGCTTCGACCACGCGGCCGGCGTACATCACCAGTGCCCGGTCGGCGAATTCGGCGACCACCCCCAGGTCGTGGGTGATGATCAGCACCCCGGCGCCGGTGACGTCCCGCGCGGTCTTGAGGACGTCGAGAATCTGAGCCTGCACGGTGACGTCGAGCGCGGTGGTGGGCTCGTCGCAGATGAGCAGGTCCGGGTCGCACGCGATGGCGATGGCGATCACCACCCGTTGGCGTTCCCCGCCGGACAGCTCGTGCGGAAATGCCCGTGCCCGCTGCTCGGGCCGGTTGATCCCGACCAGCTCCAGCAGCTCGACCGCCCGTCGGCGCGCTGCGGCACGGCCCACCTTCGGCTGGTGCACTTCGATGGCCTCGGCGATCTGATCGCCCACGGTGTACACCGGTGTCAGCGCCGACATCGGATCCTGGAACACCATTCCGATCGAGGCGCCGCGGAACTTCGACATCGCGGTGTCGCCGAGCCCGATCAGCTGCGTGCCGCCCAGCCGCACCGAACCGGACACCTGCGCATGCTCAGGCAGCAGGCCCATCACGGCCATCGCCGCCGCGGATTTCCCCGAGCCCGATTCGCCGACCATCGCTACCACTTCGCCGGCGTCGACGTGGTAGCTGACGCCGCGGACCGCACGCACCGCGTCGCGGCCGGCGCCGAACGTCACGGCCAGGTCGGAGACTTCCAGCAGGGTGCTCATCGGCTGCCCCGCAGCGTCGCGGCGTCGGGGTCCAGGGCGTCACGCAGGCCGTCCCCGGCGAGGTTGGCGCAGACCAGGATCGTGATCAACACCCCGGCCGGGAACAGGAAGACCCACGGGAAGGTGATGGCCGAGGCGGTGCCGTCGGCGATCAGGGTGCCCAGCGAGACGTCGGGCGGCTGGATGCCGAAACCCAGGTAGCTCAACCCGGTTTCGGCCAGGATCGCCACGGCGACGTTGAGCGCGGTGTCGATGATCAGGATGGACGCCACGTTGGGCACCACGTGATCGATGATGATGCGCCGGCTGGAGACGCCCATATAGCGTGCCGCCCGGATGAATTCACGTTCCCGCAGGCTCATGGTCAGCCCGCGCACCATGCGGGCGCTGATCATCCAGCTGAACCCGGCCAGCAACAACACCAGCAGGGCGATGTTGCCGCTGTTCTTGGTGCGCGGGGTGATGATCGCGATCAGGATGAATGCCGGCACCACCAGCAGCAGATCGACCAGCCACATCAGCACCCGGTCGCGCCATCCGCCGAAGTACCCCGAGATCGCTCCGACGGTCGCGGCGATCACCGTGGAGATCAGCGCCACGCACACCCCGATCAGCATCGACTTCTGCATGCCGCGCAGGATCTGTGCCAACAGATCCTGGCCCAAAGCGTTGGTGCCCAACCAATGTCGCGCACCCGGCGGAACCAGCAGCGCGTCGTAGTCCAGGTCGGTGTAGGAGTAGGGCAGCAGGCCGGGCAGGGTGTAGCAGCCGACGAACATCACCGCCAGCAGCCCCAGCGCCCCGACCGCGCTGCGGCTGCGCAGGAATCGGCGCAGTACCAGGGTGCGCCGCGAGGCGAACTCGATCTCGGTGGCCGCGGTCATGACACCCGCACCCGTGGGTCGAGCATCGCGTAGATGACGTCGGAGAGCAGTCCGGCCAGCAGCACCACCGCACCGGAGAACACTGTGATGGCCGCGACGATATTGGTGTCCTGGGTCGCCACGCCCTGCACCACCCATTCGCCCATGCCGTGCCAGCCGAAGATTTTCTCGACGAACACCGCGCCGGTGACCAGGCCGGCCACCCCGTAGGCGAACAGTGTGGCCATCGGGATCAGCGCGGTGCGCAGCCCGTGTTTGAACAGCGCGCGCCGGCGGGTCAGCCCCTTGGCCCGTGCGGTGCGGATGAAGTCCTGGCCGAGTACGTCGAGCATCGCGTTGCGCTGGTAGCGGCTGAAGCTGGCGGCGGCCCCCAGCGCCAGGGTCAACGACGGCAACACCAGGTGCTGCAATCGATCGGCCAGACCGGGCCAGAAGCCGGTGACCAGCCCGGGGGAGGTCTCGCCGGTGTAGTCGAACAGTTGGGCGCCCAGCGCCCAGTTGACCCGCAGGGCGCTGAGGATCACCAGGTTGGCCAAAACGAAGGTCGGTACCGAGAGCACCAGCAGCGCCGCCATGGTGATGACCCGGTCCGACAGGCGGTATTGGCGTACTGCCCCCCACGCGCCGGCCACGACGCCGATCGCGGTGCCGGCCAGTGAACCGACGACCAGCAGGCGCAGGCTGACCCCGACGCGCCGGCCCAGTTCCTCGGAGACCGGCTGGCCGGTGACCGTGACGCCGAAGTCGCCACGCACGGCGTGGGTGGCCCAGTGCGCGTAGCGCAGCGGAATCGGCTTGTCCAGGCCCAGCTCGGCGGCCTTGGCGTCGATCACGGCCTGCGGCGGACGCGGATTGCGTTGCATGAGGCTGTCCAGCGGCGCGAACGCCAATGAGGTCAGGCAGAAGGTCAGAAACGAGGCGAGGCCCAGCAGCACCAGGTAGTTCAGCGCCCGGCCGGCCAGAAACCGCGTCATGGCCAAAAGGGTAGAGGGTGACCCGGCGTCGACAGCGTGCATGTCTGTCCGCGACACACCGGGGCACGCTGTGCATCCACGCGCCACCGCGGCGGGTCAGGCGCCGCCGGGGGAGGATTTCTGCGTGATTTTTATCCGTGAAATCCGGGGGCGTCTTCACTAGGCTTCGCTGCACCGCGACAGAGGAGAAGACCTGTGACCGTCACCGATGACTACCTGGCCAACAACGCCGAATATGCCAAGACCTTCACCGGCCCGCTGCCCATGCCGCCGAGCAAGCACGTCGCGATCGTCGCCTGCATGGATGCGCGTCTGGACGTCTATCGGGTGCTTGGCCTCAACGAGGGCGAGGCGCATGCCATCCGCAACGCCGGGGGTGTCATCTCCGAGGACGCGATCCGCTCCCTGGCGATCAGCCAACGGCTGTTGGGCACTCGCGAGATCATCCTGATCCACCACACCGACTGCGGGATGCTGACCTTCACCGACGACGACTTCAAGCGTTCCATCCTGGAAGAGACCGGTATCCGCCCGACGTGGTCGGCCGAGGCGTTCCCCGACCCGGTCGAGGATGTTCGTCAGTCGCTGCGCCGGATCAAGGCCAGCCCGTTCATCACCCAGACCACATCGCTGCGCGGGTTCGTCTTCGACGTCGCCACCGGCAAGCTCGACGAAGTCACCCTCTAGCGTCGGCCGGCCCCTTTCCGTCGGCGTGCATGGCGGTACCCGACGCAGCCT
>NZ_UWOA01000078.1:0-12262 GCF_900604305.1 Mycobacterium sp. P7213 | reverse complement strand
ACCCGACCCACCCCTCGCCGGGCCGCGCTGCCCCGGCGCAGCGTGCCGCAGAACAGCTGCCGACCCGGCCGGTGAGCGGCAATCCGTCCAACGCCCGGACCAATCGGATCAACACCGGCCCCGCCGAACCGCCCACCACCCGCTTCTCGGCAGCGGACCCGGCGACCGAGCGAGTGGCGTCCCCCGGCAAGGAGTCCCCGGGCGCGGGCGAGGAGCGCGAAATCGAGTCATGGCTGGGCGAACTGCGCGGCGGCCGTGAGGCGCCTCAGGCCCGCCGCGGCCGGCAGGGGGAACCTGAGCCGGACGCTTCCGACGAGCGGACCCGGTCCCTGCCCAAACCCACTGGGGACGCGGACAACACCGAGAACGCCCCCACGACGGCGATCCCGGTTCAGAGCCCCCAAGCCGACCCCGAGAACCCGGCCACCGAGAAGTTCGCCGCGGTCGGCGATCAGCCCGGCGACGACGCGACGGATGACCCGCAGACCCCGCAGCGGCGCGGTACCACCGGCGGTCTCAGCGCTGCTGAACTGCTGCGTCGGGAGGGTCGGTACTGACGTCGCCGGATTCTGGGTCCGGCGTATCGTCATCCACGACTTCCAGGGCATCCTCCGCGTCCGGAGTACCTGAAGCCGAGGTTCCGACCAGTACTCGCACCGCCCGGTCGACGAAGGCGATCAACGGAACGGCGAGCAGCGCACCGACGATGCCGGCCAGGATTCCGCCGGTGGAGATGCCCAACACCACCGCCAGCGGGTGGATCGAGACGGCACGCCCCATGACCAGCGGCTGCAGCACGTGGGCTTCCAGTTGGTTGACCGCGATGATCAGCCCCAGGGTGACCAGAGCGTAGATCCACCCCTTGGCGATCAGGGCGACCAGTACGGCCAGCAACCCGGTGAGCACCGCACCGACCAGTGGGATGAAGGCCCCCAGGAACACCAACGAGGCCAGCGGCAACGCCAACGGCACGGCCATCACGGCCAAGCCGATGCCGATTCCCAGGGCGTCGACCAGGGCTACCAGGAAGGTGGCCCGCACATAGCCGATCAGTGATTCGAATCCCGCCACACCGGCCGCGTGCACGGTGGCGCGCACCTGGCTCGGGAAGAACTTCACCGTGAACCGCCAGATGTCGCGGCCACCGTAGAGGAAGAAGATCAGCGTGAACAGCACCACGAACGCGCCGGTGAAGATCTTGGTGATGGTCTCGGCTGTCGACAGCGCACCGCTGGTCAGTTTCGCCTGGTTGTTGCGCAGTCCGTTGACCACGCTGTCTCCGGCGCTGTCGATCTGCTCCCTGCTCAGGTGCAGAGGCCCTTCGACCAACCAGTGCTGGGTCGAGTTGACCACCTGGGTGACCTGATCGACCAGCTCGGGCACCCCGTCGATGAATTGGTCGACGACGAAGGTCAGCAACCCGGCGAGCACGGCCAGGCCGCTCAGCAGTAGCAGGAACACCGCAAGACCCCTGTGCACGCCGTGCCGGGACAACCAGTCCACGCCGGGCAGCAGCAGAGCCGACACCATCATCGCGATCGCCACCGGGACGACGATCACTTCGAGGCGCCGCATGATCAGCAGCACCAGCAGCACCGCGGCGAACAGCACCAGCAGGCGCCAGGCCCACGCGGCCGCCTTGCGCACCGTCGGATGTACGGATTCGTCTGCGCTGGCTGACATTCCGGTAGCGTAACGATGCCGCAGCGGGTGCACATCAGGTAGCCGAATATCGACCTAGCGCGGCTAACCTTTGGATTCGTGCCCCACGCCCCCGTTTCGCACGACTGCGTCGTTCCCGACGTCGTCGTTCATGGCGTCGGCGGGCGAGACCCCTCGGGTTCACAGCGCTCCGTTGGCAAATACCGGTGGGTGAGCCCGGTCCTGGTGGGTCTGGTGGCGATCGTGCTCACGGTTGAACTCGTGCTGGTTTGGGACCAGGTTTCCGCCGCGTGGTGCAGCCTGTGCCGGGCCGACGCCCGCTGGCTGATCGGGGCGGTGGTGGCCGCGGCGGCATCGATGCACAGCTTCGCGCAGATCCAGCGGACGCTGCTGGGCTCGGCCGGTGTGCACGTGTCGCAGCGGCAGTCCGAGGCCGCCTTCTACGCGGCCAACTCGCTCAGTACCACCTTGCCCGGTGGCCCCGTGCTGTCGACCACCTTCCTGTACCGGCAGCAACGCCGGTGGGGCGCGACTCCGGTGGTGGCGTCATGGCAGCTGGTGATGTCGGGGGTACTTCAGGCGGTCGGGCTGGCCCTCCTGGGCCTCGGCGGTGCTTTCCTGCTCGGGGCCAGTAGCAACCCGTTCTCCCTGCTGTTCACCCTCGGCGGCTTCATCGCGCTGCTCCTGCTGGCGCAGGCCGTCGCCACCCGACCGGAACTGATCGACGGCATCGGCGTCCGCGTGCTGTCCTGGTTCAACTCGATGCGCGCCCGGCCCACCGACGCCGGGATGGCGACCTGGCGCCGGTTGCTGGGCCAGCTGGAATCGGTGAGCCTGGGCCGCCGGGACTTGTCGACGGCGTTCGGCTGGTCGTTGTTCAACTGGGTGGCCGATGTGGCCTGCCTGGCCTGCGCCGCCTATGCCACCGGTGGGCGGGCATCGGTTGCCGGTTTGACGGTGGCTTACGCCGCTGCCCGCGCGGCGGGGACCATTCCCCTGATTCCCGGTGGCCTGCTGGTGGTGGAGGCCGTGCTGGTGCCTGGCCTGGTGTCGAGCGGGCTGACGGTGCCCGACGCCATCTCTGCGGTGCTGATCTACCGGATGATCAGCTGGGTGCTGATATCGGCCGCCGGCTGGGTCGTGTTCTTCTTCGCCTTCCGCACCGACAACGCGGCCGACCGCGACACCGACGAGTACGCGGCGGTCCTCAGCGAACCGCGACCGGTTGGGTCACCGCACCGACCGGCAGGCCGGTTACCGGCAGTCCCCCGGGCAGTCCGCCCCCGGGCAGGCCGCCCTGAGCCTGCACGGCCTGCAGTAGCCCGAGCACCTGCGGCAGGCTGACCGCCAGCTTGCACTGGTCGGTCACCTCTTGGACCGGCGCGGTGATCTTGGCCAGGTCGTCGCCGACCTTCGGGTTGGCGTCGAAGTGCGCCTTGAGGTTTGCCAGCGTCTGCGGGCCGGGCTGCTGCTGCAGCGCGCCGGTCATCACCTGGTTGGTGTCCGGGTGCGAGTCCAGGTAGTCACCGGTCGAGGTGACGACCTTGCCCACGGTCCGGGCGATCTCGCTGGCCACGCAGGGGTCTTTGGCCGCGGTCGCCGAGGGTGCCGACGGGGTGGCCAGCAGCGCGGCCGTGACGGCCCCGCCCAGAACGACAGGCACGGCGGCAAGGACGCCCTTGCCCGACAGACTGCGACGCACCGTGGCGCGGGTGATGTTCACGAATTCTCCTCACGACTGGCGAGATCTCCGATCCGCCCCGACGAGTCCCGCCACATTGCGGATGACGCTTCGACGATGGTCTGGTGTGCGCGCGATGCCCCCCGGCAGCAACGGCAGATCGAAAGACGGCCTTTTCCCCATCCTGACAGTAACCACCCGGTGCCGCCACCCGAGCACAGGTCAGCCTGGTCACAGTGTGGTTCCCGGACGGCATCGGAGCAGCTCAGAGGCGACAGAAACGGCCAGTGCAATAGGTTGCTGCGGTAGGCTCGCAGCACGCGACGCACCGGTGCGGGCGAGAGCGGGGAGAGACGAAATCCAGCAGTTCATGATGCGCTTCAGCAACAACCTGCGCAGATTCCGCTGGGTGGTCTTCACAGGGTGGTTACTTGCTGTGCTCGCCTCGCTCTACCTGGCGGCCACCCAGTCCGGTCATCTCACCGGCGGGGGTTTCGAGGTCCAGGGATCGCAGTCGCTGCATGTGCAGTACCAGCTCGAGGATCACTTTCCCGAGCAGGGCGCCTCACCGCTGGCCTTGGTGGCCGCACCCCGCGCCGACGCCACCTACCTGGACATGAAAGACGCCGTCGCGCTGCTGCAGCGGGCTGCCGGCGAGGTTCCCAGCGTGACGGTGCTGCCCGATACGACGCAACCGCCGCCGCGTCCCGACCGGCCATACGTGGTGTCCCTGCGAGTCGATTTCAACAACACCGGCGCCGTCGACGTCGCCAAGAAGCTGCGCACCAAGCTGGGCGTGGCCGACGAACATCCCGGCCGGGTCGAAAACGGTTCGGTCAACCTCTACGTGATCGGGCAGGGTGCCCTCGGCGCCGCGGCGTCGGCGAAGACCAAACAGGACATCGGCGCGGCAGAGCGCTGGAATCTTCCGATCGTGTTGGTCGTGTTGCTGGCAGTGTTCGGCTCACTGGCGGCCGCCGCCATCCCGCTGGCGCTGGGGATCGGCACAGTGATCGTCACCATGGGACTGGTCTATCTGCTGTCGCTGTTCACCACGATGTCGGTATTCGTCACGTCGACGGTGTCGATGTTCGGGATCGCACTGGCGATCGACTACTCGCTCTTCATTCTGATGCGCTACCGCGAGGAACTGCGGGCCGGCCGCCAGCCGCAGGAGGCCGTCGATGCGGCGATGGCGACGTCCGGGCTGGCCGTGGTGCTGTCGGGCCTCACCGTGGTGGCCTCCCTGACCGGGATCTATCTGATCAACACGCCGGTGCTGGTGTCGATGGCGACCGGAGCGATCCTGGCTGTCTCGGTGGCGGTGCTGGCGTCGGTCAGCCTGACCCCGGTGGTGCTGGCCGTGTTCGGCCGGGCAGTGGCCAAACGGTCGGCGCTGCTGCACTGGGCACGCAGCCCCCAGACCGTTCAGTCGCGGTTCTGGACCAGCTGGACGGCGTCGGTGATGCGGCGCCCCTGGGCCTCGGCGTTGGCGGCGGCGGGATTCCTGTTAGCGCTCGCGGCGCCGGCGCTGTCGCTGTCGCTGGGCAACAGCATGCTTCGCCAGTTCGACTCCTCCCACGAGATCCGGGGCGGGGTGGCCGCGGCAGCCCAAGCCCTGGGTCCGGGCGCGCTGGGACCGGTCCGGGTGTTGGTGACCATCCCCGGCGCGAACGCCTCGGCGCCGGCCCACGCCGAGACGTTTGCGGCGATCCGCCAGGAGATGTCGCAGGCCCCCAACATCGCTTCGGTGTCCCCGCCGGTCTTCGGCAACGACAACAGCAGCGGCCTGCTGTCTGCGGTGCTGTCCGTCGATCCCGAGGACATGGCCGCACGGACCACCGTGGACTGGATGCGCGAACACCTGCCGGAAGCGGCCGGCTCGCCGGCAGTGCAGGTGGACGTCGGCGGACCGACCGCATTGATCAAGGACTTCGACGACCGGGTCGCAGCGGCCGAACCGATGGTGCTGGTTTTCGTGGCGCTGATCGCCTTCCTGATGCTGTTGGTCTCCATCCAGTCGGTGCTGCTGGCGCTCAAGGGCGTCGTGATGACGGTGCTGTCGGTGGCAGCTGCCTACGGCAGCCTGGTGATGGTGTTCCAGTGGGGCTGGCTGGAACGGTTCGGTTTCGCATCGACCGGTTCCATCGACACGTTCATTCCGCCGCTCGTGCTGGCGATGACGTTCGGCTTGTCGATGGACTACGAGATCTTCCTGCTGACCCGCATCCGCGAGCGTTTCCTGCAGACCGGCAACACCCACGACGCGGTCGCCTACGGGGTGAGCACCAGCGCGCGCACCATCACCAGTGCCGCCCTGATCATGATCGCGGTGTTCATCGGTTTCGCGTTTGCCGGGATGCCGCTGGTGGCCGAACTGGGGGTGGCCTGCGCGGTGGCGATCGCGGTCGACGCCACCGTGGTTCGGCTGGTGCTGGTTCCGGCGCTGATGGCGATGTTCGCCGAGTGGAACTGGTGGCTGCCGCGCTGGCTGGCCCGGATCCTGCCGTCGGTCGACTTTGAAAAGCCGCTGCCCACAGTGGATTTGGGTGACGTCGTGGTGATACCCGATGACATCTCCGCGCTGATCACGCCCAGCGCTGACCTTCGTGTGGTGGTCAAGTCGGCGGCCCGGCTCAAAGGGCTGGTTCCGGACGCGGTCTGTGTCAGCGACCCGTTGGCGCTACGCGGCTGCGGCGTGGCCGAGATGGCCACCAGCAAGATCGAAGCGGTGCCGGTCACCACCGGGCCGGCAGCACCGCCTACGGCGGGCGGCAGAGGGGTGAGCCACGCGCTGGCCCGGCTGACAGGTGGCTGGCAGTCGCGTGCCGGCACGGTCCGGGCGCAGCCCCGCACCATTCGTCCGGTTCACCCGGTCACGGTGTGGCGACGCCGGCTCGCCATCGCGCTCGACGCGCTGGAAACCGAGTCATGGGCGGCCAGCGAGATCGGGCTCGACGTCCCGGCGTTGACCCGGTGCCGTCCGATGGAGGCCGCGGCCGTCCAACTGCCCACCGGAGACCGGCTGCAGATCCCCACCGGTGCCGAAACCCTGCGCCTGGCGGGCTACCTGGTACTGGCACGCAACAGCCCGCGCGACTATGCCGGGCTGGCCGACCTCGCCGATGCGCTGGGCCCGAAAACCGTTGCTGGGGCCCTCAGCGGAATTGATGCGTACTACTCTGGTCAACCAGCCGACGGACACTGGATGGCCACCCAGCTGGTATGTCGACTCGCCGATCCGGAGCCCACCGCACGCGGCGACTACACCCCCGGCAACGATGCGCTTGGGGCGAGTACGGACTGGGAACACGTCCAAGGGCGCTGCCTGGCAGTTGCCGTGGCGATGCTCGAGGAGGCGAGGTGACGTTGGCCGCGGACCGACGCCGTGGGCCGCTGCCCCGGCAGCCGTCCGGCGACACCGACCGGCCGGTCGAGTTCTGGCCCACGTCGGCCATCCGGGCTGCGCTACAGACCGGCGACATCGCCACCTGGCAGCTCATCGTGGTGGCACTCAAGCGCGATCCTTACGGCCGTACCGCCCGCCAGGTCGAAGAGGTGCTGGAAGGCACCGAATCCTTCGGTATCGCCAAAGCTTTGTCGGAGGTCCTGACCCGTGCCCGCGCGCATCTGGAGGCCAACGAGCGCGCGGAGGTCGCGCGTCACATGCGGGTGCTGATCGAGCGGTCGGGATTGAGCCAGCAAGAGTTCGCCTCGCGGGTGGGGGTTCCCGCCGACACGCTTGGTGACTACCTCAACGGCACAGTCAGCCCACCGGCCTCACTGATGATCCGGATGCGCCGACTGTCCGACCGCTTCGTCAAGCTGCACACCCGCGAGACGCCCGACGCCGTCTGACGCCGGCCGCCCCGCCCGGCGGGTCAGCGGGCGTGGATCGGTGACATCTCCAGCACCAGCCACTTTCCGCCGCGCTTGGTCAGCGTCAGGCGCACCGGCACAACCGACTGCTTGACCTGCTGGTTCGCCACCGTCTGGACGCTGCGCATCACGACCGCCACCCGCGCTGCCGACGGCCCGAGCGCCTCGACACCGGCACTGAGCGTCTGCGCCTCCACCGCGATGTTGCGGTTGGCCATGTCGGTGGCGGTCCGGCCAATGCTCTCCCGGAACGCATTGACCCGGTCCGGGACCATGTAGGTGGCAGCCTTCTCGATCGATGCGTCCGGGTTGGCCGGCGAGACCGTGGCCGCAGCTTCGGCCATGGCAACGGCGGTCTTGACCGCCTCACCCGAGTCGATCTCCAGGTCGCGGTCGGGAACGGTCCAGCGCAGGTATCCGAGCACCGCCGCGGCCACCAGCGCGGCCGCGGCCAGTCCGACGACCCCGAAGCGCAGACCGGGCCGCTCGTTGTCGGTGCCGACCGTGACCGCGTCACGGCGCAGCAGCACGAAATTGACCACCATGCCTTCGACGATCAGCAGGATCAACACCGAGCAGAGCGACACGTACCAGACCGGCCAGTCCAGCGTCAGCCCCACCAGGAGCAGACCCCCGACCGCGGCCAGCGGCGCGGCGATGTCGACGAACACCACCCGCCACAGAGGTTGCGATTTCAAGAGTTCCAGCTTGCTCATCGAATCGACCTCAATCGGGAGATCATCATGTTGCCGGCGACGTCGGTGACGTCGAGGTGCAGAGCCCAGTGCACGGTCTGGGGCCTGCCGCCGACGTTCTCGGCGATCGAAGTGGCGATCACCATCACCGGGTCGGTACGGCCGGGGTTCGACGGCTCGTCGCTGCCGGTCGCGGCCGGCTCGTCGAGGTCGTGGTGCTCGAGCTCGATGGCGACAGCTTCGATCCGGCCGGTGCTGCGCGACTGGATTCGCTGCACCACGTCACGGTAGGGCGCCAAGGCGGCATCGAACTCGCTGTTGAGTTCGCCGACGGTCTTGTCGCGCAGCCGGGCCATGCCCTTCTCGACGTTCTCGGCGTTCAAGTTGATCAGCACGCTGGTCCAGCTGGCGGCGGTCTGCAGCACCCGGCTGCGGTAGCCGCGCTCATTGACATCTTCGTGGTGTTCGTACCAAGTGATCAGGCTGAAGATCAGCGCCGCCACCGCGACCACGCCGAGGGCCACCGAGCCCCACCCGTAGCCGGAGAGTCCACCGCCGGAGGCCGCCGCAGCCGGTTGCGCGTGGGTGGTTTTCTTGCCGGTCTTCGCCGGCGCCTTTTCGTGCACCTTTTCTGCGGCGGCCGGGTCCTCGAGGCTCTCGTCAGTGACGGCATCGGGCTCGGTGAGCTCCTGGTCCACCTCGGTGGCGTCGTCGGGTTGCTGCTCGTCAGGCATGGCGGTGACGCTACAGGAGAGCTGCGGCATCCGTCGTGGAAGGATGGGACGGTGACCTCACCAGCCACCCGTTCCGGGCTTGATCTCAGCTACGTAGATAGTGGTGTCCGCCCGCAGGACGATCTGTTCGGTCATGTCAACGGCCGCTGGCTCGACGGCTACCAGATGCCCCCGGACCGCGCCACCGACGGAGCCTTCCGCGCCCTGTTCGATCGGGCCGAAATCCAGGTTCGCGACCTGCTCATTGAAGCCAGCGGATCGACCGCGGCCACGGGCACCGATGAGCGCCGGATCGGCGACCTCTACGCCAGCTTCACCGACGAGCAGACCGTCCGTGAGCGCGGAGTGGAGCCGCTGCGCCGGGAGCTGGCCGCCATCGACGATGCCGGTGACCGCGACGCCTTGGCGCGGGTGGTGGGCGCGGGCCAGCGCATCGGGGTCGGCGGCGGCGTCGGGCTCTACGTGGACACCGACTCGAAGGACTCGACTCGCTACCTGCTGCACCTGAACCAGTCGGGCATCGGCCTGCCCGACGAGTCCTACTACCGCGAGGAACAGCACGCCGAGATTCTGGCGGCCTACCCGGAGCACATCGCGGCGATGTTCGCTCTGGTCTACGGCGGGCAACCGGACGCGCACGCCGCGGCCGCGGCACGCATTGTGGCGCTGGAGACCCGACTGGCGAGCGCGCACTGGGACGTGGTGAAACGCCGCGACGCCGAGCTGACCTACAACCTGCGCACCTTCGCCGGGCTGCCGGCCGAGGCGCCCGGTTTCGACTGGGCCGGCTGGGTCGGTGCGCTCGGCGTCTCGGTGGCTGCTGCCGGCGAGCTGGTCGTGCGGCAACCCGATTTCCTGACGGCGTTCGCCGCATTGTGGGAGAGCGCGGACTTCGCCGACTGGCAGGGCTGGGCGCGCTGGCGGGTCATTCATGCGCGCGCCGGGCTGTTGACCGAAGAGTTGATCGCCGAGGACTTCGAGTTCTACGGACGCCGACTGTCGGGCACCGAGCAGATCCGGGACCGCTGGAAGCGCGGCGTGTCCGTGGTGGAGTCCCTGATGGGCGATGCCGTCGGAAAGCTTTACGTGGCAAAGCATTTCCCGCCGGACGCCAAGGCACGCATCGATGAGCTGGTCGGCAACCTGCGCGAGGCCTACCGGGCGAGCATCACCAATCTGGATTGGATGACACCGGAAACGCGCGAGCGGGCGCTGGCCAAGCTGGATAAGTTCACCGCCAAGGTCGGCTATCCCGCAAAGTGGCGGGACTACTCTGCGCTGGTCACCGACCGAGGCGACCTGTACGGCAACTACCTACGCGGCTATGCGGTCAACTACGACCGCGAACTGGCCAAGTTGGGCGGGCCGGTAGACCGCGACGAATGGTTCATGACACCGCAGACCGTCAATGCCTACTACAACCCGGGAATGAATGAGATCGTCTTTCCCGCCGCGATCCTGCAACCGCCGTTCTTCGATGCCGGCGCCGACGACGCGGCCAACTACGGCGGGATCGGCGCCGTGATCGGCCACGAGATCGGGCACGGGTTCGACGATCAGGGCGCCAAGTACGACGGCGACGGCAACCTGATCGATTGGTGGACCGACGCCGACCGCGCCGAATTCGGTTGCCGCACCAAGGCGTTGATCGCCCAGTATGAGAAATATGTGCCGCGTGAACTGGACGGCGACCGCCACGTGAACGGCGCCTTCACCGTTGGTGAGAACATCGGCGATCTCGGTGGGCTGTCCATTGCTCTGCTGGCCTACCAGTTGTCCCTGGCCGGCGCCGAGGCCCCGGTGATCGACGGCTTGACCGGCACCCAGCGCGTTTTCTTCGGCTGGGCGCAGGTGTGGCGCACGAAATCCCGTGACGCCGAGGCGATCCGGCGTCTAGCGGTGGATCCGCACTCTCCGCCGGAGTTCCGCTGCAACGGGGTGATCCGGAACATGGACGCTTACTACGACGCCTTCGACGTCACGCCAGACGACGCGCTCTACCTTGAGCCCGCTGCCCGGGTCCGGATCTGGAACTGAGCGGGGGCTCAGTTCGACGGGGTGAGCACCGAGACGGTGGCACTTTTGCCGGTGGTGACAGGCACAGCGGTTTTTGCCAGTGAGCCCCAGCCAGCAACTCCCGATGGAAGCTGGGCGTCACCCGCTCCTGTCTAACCACATCTGCCGTTGGGCATGAATATATTCCGTGTCGTTCCCGGCCCCCAGCAGGACGGCGAGTTCCAACTGAACGGGCCAAAGGGACCGCTCGGCCCGAATCCGCCATCCTGGACATAGACGCTGCCGTCGGGGAACTTCTCTCCCCAACACGACTGTCTTCCTCCCTGCTCGAAGAAGTGACCACCAGGACACCAGTCCGCCCGGGCGTCCGGTACGTGCGGGTCGCCTTCAGCAGCTGCGGCCGGAGCAAGGCAGAGCACCAGGACTCCGGCGGTCATCGTCACTACCTGAGCAAGTGACCTACTTGACTTCACTATGTGTGTCCTCCGAAGGTTCCAGCGCATTCCGACATGACGGCGGCGCGGTCCATGGTGCACTCTAGTGGATAGTAATCCTACTTTGGCGGAGTTGGGAGTAGTACGTCGCTGTCGCGCCCCAAGCTTAAAAAGCTCGATTGTCCCGGTTCCCACGTCACGTGGTCTGCACGTACCGCCTCAAGGGCCCCAGCGATGAGCCCGGCGACGGAGGTTGCTATCAGCTATGTCGGCAGGCCACCATCGCGGCCAGCTGCCATGCCCTCTCGCGGGCCTACATCTGCCAGTCTTGCGAACCGTCGTTCTTGGTGTAGGTACCGACGGAGTTCTTCACCACGACGGGATCGCCGCTGCCGAAGTTGTCGTAGAACCACTTGGCGTTGGCCGGGCTGAGGTTGATGCAGCCGTGACTGACGTTGCGCTTGCCCTGATCGGCCACTGACCACGGCGCGCTGTGCACGAAGCCCCCGCTGTTGTCGATCCGGACCGCATCCTGCACGGTGAGCTTGTATCCCCAACTGGAGTTCACCGGAACGCCGTAGGTGGACGAATCCATCACCACCGTGGGGAACTTCTCCAGCACGTAGTAGGTGCCGTTGGGGGTCTCGTGTCCCCCGGCGCTCATCCCCATCGACATGGGGAAGGTCTTCTCCACTTTGCCGTCTCGGGTGATCGTCATCTGATGGGTCTTGTCGTCGGCGGTCGCCACCAGGGAATCACCAATGCGGAAGCTCGACTTGGTGCCGCCTGCGTCGATGTTGACGACGGTGTGGGCGGGCCAGAAGTTCAGCGGACGCCACCGCACCTGACTCGGGGTCATCCAGTAGAACTTGCCGGACACCGGCGGGTTCGACGAGATGTGGATGGCCTGCTCGGCCATCGCCTTGTCGGCGATCGGCCGCTGGAAGTCGATGATGATCGGCTTGGCGACACCCACCATCGATCCGTTGACCGGGTTGAACGACGGCGGCAGGAACGGCGGCGTGCCGGTGAACGGCTCCGGGTTCTGGCCGACGACCGGTCCGGAGGCCGCGGCCGGCACCGCACCGGGCTGCCCCGGGGCTGCGGGGTCTGTCGACCCAGCCGGAACTGCCTGCGGGTCCGGACCCGGGGGGACGCCCT
>NZ_UWOA01000075.1:0-14096 GCF_900604305.1 Mycobacterium sp. P7213 | reverse complement strand
CAATGACCGCAACCAGTCCAGGATCTCCCCGTAATCAGGGGTCAGCCGACGCTCGAATACCTCACCGGTATCCCCGTCCAATGCACACCCGATCACCGAACGTGCGTGCACATCCAAACCAACACTCGTACGCTGAACCTTCACTGGGGCCTCCCACATCTTGTGGCTCTACCGGCCAGGACCTGATTCCTGTCGGCAACCCACGGTCACATGTGAGTGAGGCCCCAGCCCCCCATACCGTCTAACCGGCTGTTTTCCCGTTGTCGGTCAGGTAGACCGCGCCGTGCACCGCTGCGGCGGCGTCACTGGCCAAAAAGGCGATCACCTCCGCGACGTCGCCCGGGGCGCTCATCCCGCGCGGCGAGGCCACCCGCATGATCAGGTTGACGTCGGCGCCCTCGGGAAGCTGGAAATTGGTCACCTGCGGGGTCAGCATGCCGCCGGGGCACACCGCGTTGACTCGTAGCTTCTCCGCGGTGAACTCCACGGCCAATGCCCGGGTGAGCCCGACGAGTCCGTGCTTGGCCGCGCAGTAGCCCGCCGAGTACGCCTGCCCCTCCACCCCGGCGATCGAGGCGACGTTGACGATATTGCCGGCGGTCTCCAGCAGGTGCGGCAGCGCCGCGCGGCACAGGAAGAACGGCCCGTTGAGGTTGACCGCCAGATCGTGGGCCCACTCGTCGTCGGTGACGGACAGCGTGTGGCGCATCTGATGGGCGCCGGCGACGTTGACCAGAACATCGAGCCGGCCGAACTGGGCGACGCATTGCTCGACCGCCGCCGCGCACGCCGTCGCGGTGCTGATGTCGGTGGGGGCGTACTGCCCGCCGGGAACGTCGGCGAACACCGTGGCCAGTCGCTCGGCGTCGCGCGCCAACCCGAACACCGTCGCACCGCGCCGGGCGAAC
Source organism: Mycobacterium sp. P7213 (assembly GCF_900604305.1). NCBI lineage: Bacteria > Bacillati > Actinomycetota > Actinomycetes > Mycobacteriales > Mycobacteriaceae > Mycobacterium > Mycobacterium sp. P7213. The sequence continues at coordinate 13,188 of NZ_UWOA01000075.1, read as the reverse complement.
AGTTGCGCGGTCGCCGCGCCCAGGCCCGACGACGCGCCGGTCACCAGCGCCACTTTGCCTGACAGATCGGTCATTTCGACTCTCCGCATCACCCAGTCGACCGGCACTGTTGCGCAGCCGTCTACCGTCCAGTTATGGCTTCAGTATCAGTGATAACCGGGGGCGCGGGCGGTATGGGGCTGGCGACGGCCAAGATCCTGGGCCGAGACCACACCCTGGTGCTGTGCGATGTCCGGCCCGAGCGGCTCGACGCGGCGCAGTCCGCCCTTGAGCAGCTCGGCATCGCCGCGACCGCCGTCAACTGCGATGTCACCGACCGTGGTGCGGTGACCCGGCTGTTCGACACCGCTGCCGGTCTCGGGACGCTGGCGTCGGTGATCCACACTGCGGGGGTCAGCCCGAGCATGGGCGACGCCGAATTCGTCATGCGGATCAACGCGTTCGGCACCGTCGTGGTCAACGAGGTGTTCTACGACGTCGCGCCCGAGGGCGCGGTGATCGTCAACGTCGCCTCGATGGCCGCGCAACTGCTGCCGGACAAGGCATACCCCACAGCGAAGTTCCCGCTGGCGTACAGCGACGGCGACGCCTTCGTGGCCGCGATGACGGCGTATTGCAACAACGCACCCGAGCAGATGCGTTCAGGCTTCTCCTACACCGTCAGTAAGGCCTTCGTGAAGTGGTACTGCGCTTCGCAGGCCGAGCGGTTCGGCGGTCGCGGGCTGCGCATCGTCTCGGTGTCGCCGGGCAACATCGACACCGAGATGGGCCGGCGCGAAGAGAAGGCCGGAGTGGGCATGATGATGCCCGACGCGCTGATCCCGCGATGGGGTACGGCCGAGGAGATGGCCGAGCTGTTCGCCTTCTGCGCCGGAGACAAGTGCGCCTATCTCACCGGCGCCGACATCCTCGCCGACGGGGGAGTGGTCGCCTCCATGCGGGAACGCGCCCGGGTGGCGGCGCAACCGCGCTGAGATTGCGCGCAGGGCTGTAGGCGTGTGCACGATCACGACCCTGGCCGCAGTTTCACCGAGGTTCCGCGCACCGCCGAACTTGGGTAGCGTGCCGTTGAGGGGAAGGGAGCGCCGATGCACTACACCCGCACCGATCCCATCGCGGCCCAGCCCAGCGACGTCTGGGCCGTCCTGATCGATGTCGAGCATTGGCCGGACTGGACGGCGTCGATGCGTGAGATCACCCGGCTGGACTCCGGTCCGCTGCGAGTCGGCAGCACCGCCCGAGTCCGCCAACCCGCCGGCCGGCCGATGGTCTGGACCGTCACCGACCTGGTCCCCGAGCGGTCCTTCACCTGGACCGCGTCGGCGGCCGGTATCCGCTTCACCGGCTTTCATGAGCTGACGCCGACCGGGTCAGGGGTGCGGGCCGTGCTGACCTTCGCTGTGACCGGTCCGATGTCCTGGCTGGCCGGCCTGCTCGCCGGTGGCCGGATTCGTCGCTACGTCGACATGGAGGCAGACGGGCTCAAGCGGCAGTCGGAAGAGCAAGCGGATCGCCGCCACTAGCACGCTCATAGACCCCGCCCAGTTAGCTGGGCCGCTGATTTGGCCGGTCGATTCGGGATGCGGAATGCGCCGAAGCAGCTAAGTTAACGGTTGACACGTGGCGGGGTGGGTGCTTACCGTGGACCAAACCTACGGGACCGTAGGTTGGCTGGGGGGCCAAGCGACAGCCCACCTGTCGATCAGGGAGGGGACTACAAACGATGGTAAATGTCCAGACGGCGTTGCTTCATGAGCTGGAGCCGATTGTCGAGCAGAACCTCAATCGGCACCTCAAGGCCGCCAAGCCGTGGCTGCCGCACGACTACGTGCCGTGGAGCAAGGGGCGCGACTTCGCGTTCCTCGGGGGCGAGGACTGGGTTCCCGAGGACTCACCGCTGGACCCGGTCGCCAAGGCCGCACTGCTGGTCAACTTGCTGACCGAGGACAATCTGCCGTCCTACCATCGCGAGATCGCCACCACCTTCAGCCGCGACGGCGCCTGGGGCACCTGGGTCGGCCAGTGGACCGCCGAGGAAGGCCGTCACAGCATCGCGCTGCGCGACTACCTCATCGTGACCCGCGGTATCGACCCGGTGAACCTGGAGAACATGCGGATGCAGCACACCGTCGCGGGCTATGACGCCGGCAAGTCAGCGCTGCAGGTGCTGGCGTACGTTTCGTTCCAGGAACTCGCCACCCGAGTGTCGCACCGCAACACCGGCAAGGCCTCCGGATGCCCCCTCGCCGACCAGTTGCTGGCCCGGGTCGCTCTCGACGAGAACCTGCACATGGTGTTCTACCGCAACCTGATGCAGGCGGCCCTGGACATCGCCCCGGACGAGGCGATGTGCGCGATCCGCGACGAGGTGCTCGGCTTCGCGATGCCCGGGATGAACATGCCCGGTTTCCAGGAGAACGCGATCCTGATCGCCAAGGCCGGCATCTACGACCTGCGCATCCACCACGACGACGTCATCCAGCCGGTGCTGCGCTTCTGGAAGATCCACGAGCGCAAAGACTTCGGCGCTGCCGGCGACGAGGCCCGCGAGCAGGTCATCGGCTTCATGAAGATGGTCGACGAGCGGGCCAAATACTACGAAGAGAAGGCCAAGGCGCGCGAGACCGTCTCCGCCTGATCCGGCTCGGCCTGCTAGCCCCGCTTGATCGAGGTGTAGTAGGTCGTGTCGGCCATCGACACCGAGTCGGCGCCCCGGGCGGGTGTCGGACGGTCGTGCTGCGTCAACAGCTCGGTCATGGACTGGCCGGTCGAGGTCCAGTTCATGGAGTCCAGGTAGTCGGCCACGTCGTTGCGCTCACCGTCGTATCCGAGCTCGGAGAACTCCAGGTCGAAGCCGTGCGCCCGCCATTTCTCGGTGGCGCTTCGCATCATTTCCCTGGCCTGCTCATGCTGGGCCGCCGAAATGTTGGGGATGGCCTCGGTGGCCAGTCGGCTGCCGTCGGCGCTCAGTGCGGTGATGTTGTCCAGCAACCGGTCCTGTGCCTCCGGCGGGAGATAGCCGAGCAGTCCCTCAGCGATCCACGCGGTGGGCTGGGTGCGGTCGAACCCCGCGTCGATCAAGGCGGCAGGCCAGTCATCGCGCAGATCGACGGCCACGCCGCGGCGATCGGCGGTCGGCTCGGCGCCCAGCTCGGCCAGCGTCGCGGTCTTGAATGCCAGCACCGCGGGCTGGTCGATCTCGAAGATGGTCATGCGGGCGGGCCATGTCAGTCGGTAGGCCCGCGCATCCAGGCCCGATGCCAAGATCACGGCCTGGCGGATGCCGGCCTGGGTGGCGTCGGCGAAGAACGCGTCGAAGAAGCGGGTGCGGACGGCCATCGCATCGGGCATCTGGCCGAGCTTCCAGCCGGACTCGTGGTCGTCGAGATCGGTGCCCGCCAGCTCGCCGGTTGCCCACTTGGTCAAGAAGTCGACGCCGACGGCGCGGACCAGCGGCTCGGCGAAGCGGTCGTCGATCAGGGGATTGTCGGCCTTGGTGGCGATCGCGCGGGCGGCGGCGACCATGGTCGCGGTCGCTCCCACGCTGGTGGCGAGGTCCCAGGTGTCGTTGTCGGTGCGTGCCATGAGCGCTCCTTGAAGTGATGGCCGGGGCGAGTTGCTCAGCCCAGCGATTAGTTAGTCCACTTAATAAACGCGGCGAACCGGCCGATGGTTCCCGTCCGCGGCCGATCCGTCGGTCAGCGCAACGTCAGATAGATCAGCGCCATATTGAGTGACCCGATCACCACGGTGATCACCCAGCCGAGGGCCGCAGTCAGCGGCCTGTTGGCATCGGCACCCATCAGTGCCCGGTCGCCGGTCACCCGGATCAGCGGTACCAGCGCGAACGGGATGCCGAAGGACAACACCACCTGCGAGATCACCAGTGCCCGCGTGGGCTCGATTCCCCAAGCCAGGATGGCCAGCGCCGGGCCCAGCGTGATCAGCCGGCGCCAGAGCAGCGGAACCGAAACCCGCAACAGGCCCTGCATGATCATCGCGCCGGCATAGGCTCCCACCGACGTCGACGCCAATCCCGAGGCCAAGAGGCCGATAGCGAACAGCAGTGCGACCGTGGGGCCCAGGGTGTGGCCGACCGCGGCGTGCGCTCCTTCGATGGAATCGGCGTGGTCCACGCCGCGCAGACTATTGGCAGCCACCACCAGCATGGCCAGGTTCAACGTCCCGGCTACCAGCATCGCAAGGCCGACATCCCAGCGGGTCACCCGCAGCAGTCGCCGTCGTGCCGGACCAGGCTCGGGCCGGCCATGCCGGTCCCGGGCCAGCCCGGAGTGCAGGTACACCGCATGCGGCATGACGGTTGCGCCGAGGATCGCGGTGGCCAGCAGCACGCTTTCGGTGCCGTCGAAGCGGGGCAGCAGGCCGGCGACGACGTCGGCCGGTGGCGGCGGGGCGACTACCAGGCTGGCCAGGAATCCGATGGCGATGATGAGCAGCAGTCCGCTGGTCACCTGCTCGAAGATCCGCGGACCGCGCCGGTCGCCCACCGCCAGCAGGGCCATCGACACGGCGCCGGTGATCAGGCCGCCGAGCAGCAGCGGCAACCCGAAAATCAGGTTCAGCGCAATCGCTCCGCCCACCACCTCGGCGAGATCGGTGGCCATCGCGACCAATTCCGCCTGTAGCCAGTAAGCGATTCGGGCCGGTTTGCGGCTGTGGGCGCCGATCACCTCCGGCAGTGAGCGCCCGGTCACCAAACCGAGCTTGGCTGACAGGTACTGCACCAACCCGGCCATGACGTTGGCCGTGACGATGACCCAGACCAGCAGGAAGCCGAATTTGGCTCCCGCGCTGACGTTGGCGGCGACGTTACCCGGGTCGACGTAGGCGATGGCGGCGACGAAAGCCGGGCCGAGCAACGCCCAGCCCGGCTTCAGCCCCGCCGTGGCGTCCTGGGCCACCGGCACCCTTTCGATCCGGATTTATGAACAGGAAAGTCAGGGTAGCCGGAATTTCACCGTCGGGCCGTGGCCACGACGTCGCGGTGGTCAGCCGGCGTGGTACAGGCCACGCCCGGTGATCAACGGCAGGTCCAGCGTGGTCCGAATGCCCGGCTCGGCCGCAACCACCGCGGGAATCGCGTTGACCACCCGCATCGCGGTGGCCACCAGGCCGGCGTGGTTGTGGTCGCCATTGGGGCTGGACAGGCACAGGTCCAGCGCATACGACGGCTCACCGGTGACCTCGACGCGGTAGGACCCACCCGGTTGGGCCGGCTGCGGCCACTCCGGACACAGGTCCTCGCGCAGCCGGGTGACGTGCTCAAGAACCACCGCGGCCTTGCCGTCCACCATGCCGCGTACCTCGAACCGCAACGCGGCGGCCGTGCCCTTGGCGATGTCACCGGAAGAGATCGAGAAGTCCTCGGGCGCGGGCACCCGGATGTGGGACTGCTCGACCGAGTCGAGTTCCAGCCCCAGGCCCGCGGCCAGCTGACGCACCACCGAACCCCACGCCAGGCTCAGTACGCCCGGCTGCAGCAGCATCGGGGTCTCGTCCATCGACTTACCGAAGCCCATCACGTCGAACATGACGGCGGCGCTGTCGTAGGTGGCGTAGTCGACGATCTCCATGCAGCGGATCTGCTGAATGCTCTGGCACGTGCCGGCCAGCGCGAGCGGCAGCAGGTCGTTGGCAAAGCCCGGGTCGATGCCATTGATGAACAAGCTGGCGTTGCCGGCCTTGGCGGCGTCCTCGATCGGGGTCAGCATCTCGGCGGGGATGACGTTCCACGGATATTGCAGGAACACCGCGCTGCTGCCGACCACATTGATACCGGCTGCCAGGATGCGCTTGAAGTCCTCCAGCGCCTCGACGAGCCGATTGTCGGCCAGCGCGGTGTAGACCACGCAGTCGGGCTTGGTGTCGAGCACCTGCTGCAGGTCAGTCGTCGCGGTCACGCCGGTCGGCGTGTCTACTCCGGCCAGCTCTGCGGCGTCCTTGCCGGCCTTGGCGTCCGAGGACACCCACACCCCGGTCAGTTCGAACTCGCGGTTGGTGATCAGCGCTTTCAATGCGTGGACACCGACGTTGCCGGTGCCGATCTGGGCAACACGCAGTGTCATCGTTCGCCACTCCTCCTCATCGCTTCGCTCTGCATCGTCGTTGCGTTAGTCATAGGTCAGCAGTTCCTCACAGGTCCGGGACGGGCAGGTCAAGGTTCGGGAAGGTGATGCCGCCATCGACTTCGAGCACCTTGCCGGTCAGGTAGGCGCCGGCCGGGGAGGCCAGATACAGGGCGGCCGCCGCGATCTCCTCGGGGTCGCCAAGTCGACGCAGCGGCGTGGCCTTCTCCATCGGGGTGCGCAGCTCGTCGTTGGAAGCCACCACGTTCAGCGCCGACGTCATGATCGATCCCGGGGCAATACCGTTGACCCGGATCTTGGGGCACAGGTCGAGCGCGGCCAGCCGGGTGTAGTGGGCCAAGGCGGCCTTGGCCGTGCCGTAGGCGGCGAAGCCCCGCCCGGGCACCCGCCCCATGGTGGAGGTGATGTTGATGAACGAGCCGCCACCGGAGTGCTCCAGCATCAGTGGCACCGCGGCGATGGTCAGTGCGTGCGCCGTCGCCACGTTGAACGTGAACGCGTCCTTGAGGTCCTTGGTCGACGTGGTCAGCAAGGTGTTGGGCATCGTTCCGCCGACGTTGTTGACCACGATGTCGAGCCTGCCGAACGCCTCGACCGCTTCGGCGGCCAGCTTCGCCGTCTGCTCGGGATGGGCGAGATCGGCGACGACGACGTGGGCACGACGACCCGCCGCTCTGACCTGTTCAGCGACGGCCTCTAGTTCAGATTCGGTACGTGAGGCGATCACCACGTCGGCACCGGCCTCGGCGAACGCGACGGCAATGGCGGCGCCCAGGCCCCGCCCAGCTCCGGTAACTACAGCGGTTTGATTATCGATTCGGAATTTGTCGAGGATCACTTCGCCACGCTAACAAGGATCGACCACCAGCTGAACCCCTTTTTTGAAACACGTTCTAATTCAGTGTTTGGGGCACGTGTGACGGCGTTGGCCGCGCCAGATCACGACGTGCGGGAGGCGCTCTTCTTCGCCGGTGCCTTCTTGGCCGGTGCCTTCTTAGCGGGTGACTTCTTGGCGGGTGACTTCGTGGACCCCGATCGCTTCTTCACGCTGGCCTCCAGCTTGGCCAGTAGGTCGGAGACGTCCTCGGTGGCGTCCAGTTCGGCGGGACGCTGCTCGGGGGTGAACGCCTCGTCGCCTTCGAGTTTGGCCGCGATCAGCTCGTGCAACTGCTCCTGATAGGTGTCGTGGTAACGGTCCGGGTCGAAATCGTCGGCCATCGATTCCACTACTTGACCGGCCATCTTGAGTTCGGCCGGCTTGATCTCGACCTTGGTGTCCAGCGCGGGGAAGTCGGGGTCGCGGATCTCGTCCGGCCACAGCAGGGTATGCACCACCATCACGTCGCGCTTGGAGAAATCCTTGACCCGTAGCGCGGCCAGCCGGGTCTTGTTGCGCAGTGTGAAGTGCACGATCGCCACCCGGTCGGTGTCTGCCAGCGTCTTGGCCAGCAGCACATAGGATTTGATCGACTTCGACGCGGGCTCCAGAAAGTAGCTGCGGTCATACAGCATCGGGTCCAGATCAGCGGACGGAACGAACTCCAGAACGGCGATCTCATGGTCGCGCTCCTCGGGCAGGTTCGCGATGTCGTCGTCGGTGATGACCACCATCCTGCCGTCGTCGGACTCGTAGGCCCGCGCGATGTCGCCGTACTCCACGACTTCGCCGCACTCCTCGCACACTCGCCGGTAGCGGATTCGCCCGTGATCCTTGGCGTGCACCTGCCGGAACTTGATGTCGTGGTCTTCGGTGGCGCTGTAGACCTTCACCGGCACGTTGACCAGACCGAATGCGATCGAACCCTTCCAGATGGAACGCATGAGGCCAGTATGCCCACGCGAGAGTGCCGATAACCTGCTTTGGCGCGACGTAGGTTGGTCGCATGGTCGCTGAGTCCATCCAGACCCGGGTGAAGCTGACCAACGCCGACAAGGTGCTTTATCCCGCCACGGGCACCACCAAGGCCGAGGTCTACGACTACTACACCCGCATCGCCGAAGTGATGCTGCCGCACATCGCGGGACGCCCGGCGACGCGCAAGCGCTGGCCCAACGGTGTCGAGCAGGGGTCGTTCTTCGAAAAGCAACTGGCTTCCTCGGCGCCGGGCTGGTTGGCCCGCGCCGACATCCAACATCGCTCCGGGGTCACCACCTATCCGATCATCGAGGACCTCGACGGCCTGGCCTGGATCGCCCAGCAGGCCGCGCTGGAAGTTCATGTACCGCAGTGGCGTTTCGAGGCCGAGTGGACCCACGGCGGGAAGGTGCTCAAGCCCGGACTGGCGACGCGGCTGGTGTTCGATCTCGATCCGGGCGAGGGTGTGTCGATGAGTCAGCTCGCCGAGGTGGCGCGGGCCATCCGCGACCTGATCTGCGATCTGGGCCTGGAGACCTTTCCGCTCACCAGCGGTAGTAAGGGACTGCACATCTATGCGGCACTGGAGCGTCCGGTGAGCAGCTCCGGCGCCGTCGCGGTGGCCAAACGCGTTGCGCAACAGCTTGAAACCGCGATGCCCGAGCTGGTGACCGCGACCATGGCCAAGAAGCTGCGGACCGGCAAGGTCTTTCTCGACTGGAGTCAGAACAACGCGGCCAAGACCACCATCGCACCGTATTCGCTGCGCGGCCGTGACCATCCGACGGTCGCCGCTCCACGCACCTGGGCCGAGCTGGACGACCCGGACCTGCGGCAGTTGCGCTTCGATGAAGTGCTGGACCGCGTCGCCCGTGACGGCGACCTGTTGGCCGGCCTTGATGGCCCCCTGAAAGGCCAAGATCGCCTTGCCGTGTACCGGGCCAAACGTGACGCCGTCCGGACGCCCGAACCCGTTCCGGCCGCGGCACCGGCGCCGGGCGAGGGAAACAGTTTTGTCATCCAGGAGCATCACGCCCGCCGGCTGCACTACGACTTCCGGCTTGAGCGCGACGGGGTGTTGGTGAGCTGGGCGGTGCCCAAGAACCTTCCGGAGACGACGTCGGTCAACCATCTCGCGGTGCGCACCGAAGACCATCCGCTGGAGTACGGCAACTTCGAAGGCACCATCCCCAAGGGGGAGTACGGCGCCGGCACCGTGAGCATCTGGGATTCGGGTACGTATGTGACCGAGAAGTTCGAAGACGGGCCCGACAAAGGGGAGGTGATCGTCGTGCTCGCCGGCAGCCGGATCTCCGGGCGATACGCACTGATCCGCACCGGGGGAGATCAGTGGCTGGCACACCGCATGAAAGATCAGCAGGCGTTTTCCTTCACCGAACTGACGCCGATGCTGGCCACCCATGGCTCGGTGGCCCGGCTGGCTCCGAGCCAGTGGGCCTTCGAAGGCAAATGGGACGGCTACCGGCTGCTGGTGGAGGCCGACCACGGTCGGCTGCGGCTGCGTGCCCGCAGCGGCCGCGACGTCACCGCCGAATATCCGCAGCTGCCGTTTCCCGCCGCCGACCTGGCCGAACATCACCTGGTGTTGGACGGCGAGCTGGTTGCGCTCGACGACGCCGACGTCCCCAGCTTCGCCGCGATGCAGAACAATGCCCGCGCGGCCCGGTTACAGTTCTGGGCGTTCGACCTGCTCTATCTCGACGGCCGGCCGCTGCTGCGGGCGGCCTACCGGGACCGTCGGCGTCTGCTGGAAACCCTCGCGCACGGAACTGATCTGGTGGTCCAGGACCTGCTGTATCCCGACGGGGCCAAGGCGCTGGAACAGTCGCTCAGTCTCGGCTGGGAGGGCGTGGTCGCCAAGAAGTGGGACTCGACCTACCAGCCGGGGCGCAGATCGTCGGCGTGGGTCAAGTCCAAGCACTGGCTGACTCAGGAGATTGTGATCGGCGGCTGGCGGGCTGGTGAGGGAGCGCGTGGCGGGGGGATCGGGTCACTGCTGATGGGTGTTCCCGACGCCGGCCGTCTGCGTTTCGTCGGCCGGGTCGGCACGGGTTTCACCGAGCGCCAGCTGGGCGCCCTGAAGAAGATGCTGGTGCCGCGGGATGCCGGTGAATCACCCTTCGACGCAGCACTTTCCGCTTCGGATGCCAAAGGTGTCACCTTCGTGGAGCCGACGGTGGTGGGCGAGGTGCGCTACAGCGAACGCACCTCCGACGGCCGGCTGCGCCAGCCCAGCTGGCGCGGTCTGCGGCCCGACAAGACGCCGGATGAGGTGGTGAGTGAGGATTGACCGATGCGTTGGGTGACCTATCGAGGCGAAGACGGTGAGCGCACGGGGGTGCTGGACGGCGAGGTGATCCATGCGATGCCGACCGCTGTGACGCTGCTGGAGCTGATCCGGCTCGGCCCGGATGGTCTGCGGGATGCCGGCGAGCGGGTGCTGAAGACGCCCTCGGCGACGGTGCGGGCCGATCAGGTGACGCTGATGGCGCCGATCCCGCGCCCGCCGTCGATCCGCGACAGCCTGTGCTTTTTGGACCACATGCGCAACTGCCTGGCCGCGACCGGTCGGAGCCGCGACCTCGATGACACCTGGTACCGCATTCCGGCGTTCTATTTCGCGTGCCCAGCAACGGTTCTGGGGCCCTACGACGATGCGCCCATGGCGCCTGGCAGCGTCTGCCAGGACTTCGAGCTGGAGGTCGCCGCGATCATCGGCACTTCCGGCGCGAACCTGTCAGTGGATCAAGCCGAGCGAGCCATTATCGGCTACACGATCTTCAACGACTGGTCGGCGCGAGACCTGCAGGCTCAGGAGGGCGTGCTGGCGATCGGGCAGGCCAAGGGCAAGGACAGCGGGGTCACCCTGGGGCCCTACCTGGTCACCCCCGACGAGCTGGAGCCCTACCGCCGCAACGGCAGGCTCAGCCTGCACACCACCGCGATCGTCAACGACGTGATCGTGGGCCTCGGGTCGACCGGGGCCATGGACTGGAGCTTCGGCGAGATCATCAGTTACGCCTCGCGCGGCGTGCCATTGCAACCGGGCGACGTCTTCGGATCCGGCACCGTTCCGACCTGCACCCTGCTTGAGCATCTCGATCCGGCGCTGCCGCAACCCTTTCCGGGTTGGCTGAGTGACGGCGACGTGGTGACCCTGCAGGTACAGGGCCTCGGGGAGGTGCGCCAGACGGTGCGCGCCAGCGCTCCGCCGATACCGCTGGCGGAGCGCCCGCGGCCCCAGATCAGCTAGATCCGGATCACCTTGACGCTGATGGTGGAGGCGTCGCCGTCGGATCCGATGGTCAGCAGTGGGGCATTGGGTGCCGAGGTGACGGTCCCGCCGGTGACCTCCACCATATAGCCGTTGGGGAAGTGGTTGGCGGGCACGGCGATGGTGGTTTCCGCACCTGCGCCGAACATGCCTGAGCCGTCGGCGCGGTCGGTGGTGTAGCTGAAGTTGAACTCGCCATTGTTGAAGGAGATGCCGGTCGGGGTGCCCGAGATCGCCTGCGGATAGGGCTGAGCCAGGAGGTCGAGCTTGCCCCAGTTGACGTTGTCGCCGGTCGGCGGCAGGTTCGTGTCGTAGATCAGCGCCTGGTCTTCCGGCGACGCGCTGGTGATGTCCTTGCCGGTGTAGGCCCACGCCGCCCAACCGACCAGATTCTGGTTGGCGGCCACCAGGCTGGCATCGATGGTCCCAAGGTTGTTGGTGGCACCGAACTCGCTCAGCCAACCCGGGACGTTGTTCTGCTCCATGTAGTCGTTGGCGTAGCCGAAGACGATGTCGGCGTTCCAGTCGCAACCGAAGCTGGAGCCAGGAATCAGGGAGGTCGTGACGCAGTAGTGGTGGAAGGAGAACACCGAGTTCTCGTCTTCGACTGCGCCCATGTGGGTGGGCACCGGCAGGCTGCCGAACAGCGTGTTGGGCTCGTAGAACACTGTCTTGTTCGGGTCGACCGAGCGGATGGCCGCAGTTATCTGGTCGTAGAACGGGGTCAGCTGCTGGGCGTCGAAGTACGGGTTGCCCAAGATGCTGCCCAGGGCCTGTGAGCCCGCCCACGGCTCGTTCATGATCTCGTAGCCGGCGACGTTCTCGTTGCCCTTGAAGTAGTTGGCGACGGCCTGCCACATGATGCCGTAGTGGTTCTGCAACCCGATGCCGTCCGGCGTCTTCTCGTTGGCCCAGAACGCGTCCCAGGCGTAGTTCTGTGCCGGGCTCACCGGGTAGGTGCCCGGGAAGCCCACGCCGATATGAGGCAGGCCGCCGGTGATGTTGGCCCAGTCGGGGGCGCCCTCGCCGCCGAACGCCTCGCTGTAGAGGTCTTGGTGCATGTCGAGGACGACCATGATGTTGTGATTGCCCAGGATTTCGACGGTGTTTTCGATGGAGGCCAGGTAGTCGTAGTCGATGACACCGGGTTCGGGTTGGACGCCGGCCCAGATGACGCCCAGGCGTACGACGTTGAAGCCGTTGGCGGCCAGGAAGGCAGCGTCGTCTTCGCCGAAACCGTCGGCGGAGGGCTCATACGGCGGGATCTTGTAGACCTGGTTGAGTCCGCGTAGCAGCACGACCTGGCCGTTGCTGTTGGTGAGCCAGCCGTTGGAGACCTCGACCGGTGGGGCGACGGTGCCGGTGATGCCGCCGGGCAGGGAGCCGAATTGGCCAACGGCGCCGTGGGTTCCATCGAGCAGGCCGGCGGTGCCGCCGACCCCGCCCAGCGCGGGCAACCCAGCCAGGGTGGCGCCGTCACCGGCGTTGCCGCCGTCTCCGCCGTTGCCGAACAGCCAGCCGGCGGCGCCGCCGTCACCGCCGACGGCTCCGGCTCCGCCGTCGCCGCCTGCGCCGCCGTTGCCGAGGATTCCCAGGGCGGCGCCGCCGTGGCCGCCGGCGACTCCGTCGGTGGTGCTGTTCCAGCCGGCGCCACCGTTGCCGAACAGCCAGCCGCCGGCTCCGCCGTTGGGGTTGGCTTCGGTGCCGTCGGCGCCGTTGCCGATCACGGTGGAGCCGAAGATCTGGTTGATGACGCTGTTGACCTGGCTGCCGAATTCGCTGTCGATCCATTTTTCGGCCAGGCTGTACAGCCCGGCGTAGGGGTCGAAGGCCAAGGAGAGTGCCGGGCCGGGCTCAGCCAGCGCGGCGAAGGCGGCGTCCCAGTGCTCGGCAGAGAAGAAGGTGTCCCACGCGGTGTTGTCGGTGACGGC
>NZ_UWOA01000071.1:0-15672 GCF_900604305.1 Mycobacterium sp. P7213 | reverse complement strand
CACTCGGCGACGGCAACGGCGGCAAGGGCGGGGCCGGCGGCAACGCCGGCAACGGCGGTCGCGGCGTGGACCAGAGCCAACTGCCCCCCAGCGCCACCCTGCCCGGCAGTGGCGGCAACGGCGGCAAGGGTGGGGCCGGCGGGGCGGGCGGCAGCAGCGTCACCGCCCATGGTGCTGGCACCGGCAATGGCGGCGCCGGCGGCGCGGGCGGAACCGGGGGCAACGGCGGCGGCAACGGCATCGCCACCCTCGACGTGGCGAACAACGTGCAGTACGGCAGCGGCGGCGACGGCGGAGCCGGCGGCGTGGGCGGCAACGGCGGGCTCGGCGACACCGGTGCGCTCGGCGGCGGCACCGGCTTCACCGGCGGCAACGGCGGCGCCGGCGGCTCCGGCGGTGCGGGCGGTTCGGCTTACGCCGGTAACCCCGCCATCGGTGAACACGGCAGGTTCGGCACCAACGGCAACGGCGGCGCCGGAGCCAACGGCGGTACCGGTGGTGGCGGCGGCACCGGCGGGGCCGGCGATGACAGCGCCGGCGGAACCGGTGGCAACGGCGGCAATGGTGGTGCGGCCGGCAACGGCGGATCGCCCGGCTCCGGGCTTTACGCGCAGCCGGGGATCAACAAGGCTCCGGTCGGGATCGGCGGGGCCGGCGGCAAGGGCGGCACCGCGGGATCCGGCGGGGCCGGTGGCATCGGGGACACCGGCTTCAACGGCGGCACCGGCGGCAACGGCGGTGTGGGCGGCGCAGGCGCCAACGGCGGCGACGCCCTCGGCAGCTACTACGCGCAGGGCTCCAGCGGTGGCAACGGCGGCAACGGCGGCGCCGGAGGGAACGCCGGTGCAGGCGGCGCCGCAGGTGTGGGTGCGCACGCGGGCAGCGGCGGCAATGCCGGCGCGGGGGGCCACGGCGGTAACGGTGGTGACGGCGGCGATACCACCTTGACCGGAACGAACGTCCACGGCGGAGCGGCCGGTGACGGCGGCGACGGCGGACGTGCGGGCTCGGTGGCCGCCGGCGGAACGGGTGCCCGCGGTGGTGACGGTGGCGACGGCGGCGACGGCGGTAGCGGTGGGTCGGTCGGCAACCACGGCGCCAACGGCGCCGGGGGTGACGGCGGTACCGGTTCCGGTGGTCTGCCCTCCGGCGAGCGGGGTGGCCCCGACGGACCGGTCAACGTCACCATTCCGCTGTACCTGCAGAGCGGCGGCATCAGCCCGATCGTCTATATCTCGATCAACGGCGGTCCGCCGGTGCCGGTGCAGATCGACACCGGCTCCACCGGCCTGACGATTCTGAACAGTGCAGTCGGCAACCCCGGCAGCCTCGGCAGCGTGCTGCTGACGGGCAGCGCCAGCTACGCCGGACTGGGCAACAACAGTTACGCCTACCAGACCTACAGCACCACGGTGGGTTTCTGCGACAAAGTGGCCTGCTCGGGAGAGATCGTCACCGACCCCACCGGCGTCAACGTGGTCAGTCCAGCGTCGAATGCACTGATGACGCAGTACTTCAACCAATACGGCATCGTCGGAGTCCTGGGCATCGGTCCCAACAACGGCTATGCCGGCACGTCGACGATCATCTCAGCGCTGCCCGGTGCGCTCAACCAGGGCGTGCTCATCGACGAGCAGACCGGCCAAGTGATTTTCGGACCGAACCCGCTGGACCCCGAGACCTCCGTCTCCGGATCGCCCTACGTGGACACGATGATCTCCATCAACGGCGCTCCCCCGGTGGCCGTCACGACCTCGATCGACTCCGGCGGCATGTACGGCAGCATCCCGCAATCGCTGTTCCCGCAACTCGGGGTCGGCTCGCAGGTGCCCGCCGGCACGGTAATCTCGGTGTACAACGCCGACGGCAGCACCCTGCTGTACTCCTACACCACCACCAACAACGGTCCCTATGTGACGTCGGGCGGGGCGGCCAACAGCGGCTACTACCCCTTCTCGGTGAACCCGGTCTACATCGACTACCGGCCCAGCGGCTACGGCGCCACCATCATCAGCCGCTAGGCCTTAGAGCAGCTCTTTGGCCAGCAGTTCGCAGGTGCGTTCGCGGCCGGGTGCCGTGGCCGGGTCGGTGCCGCGATACGCCGAGGCGACCGGATTGACCATCACCTCATCGACGGCGAACTGTTCGGCGAGCGCGCTGAGCTGCTCGGCCGCTTCGGCCGGGGTGCCCACGACCGCGCGCCGCAACCCGCTGTCAATGATGCGTTGCTCGGAGTCGGAGACCGCCGCCGCCTGCGCGTCCTCGACCAGATCAACCGCGCCCAGCGGTCGCCCGGTCCGCAACCGAGCCATCATCTGCAGGTTGGGCAGCATTAACGCCGTTGCCTCGTCACGGGTTTCGGCAACAGACGCGTTGACGGTGAGAAACGTCGTCGGTGCGGAACACACTTCGCTGGGCGTGAAATTCTGCCGATAGTAGGCCAGCGCCTCCGCGGTGCCCTGGCCGGAGAAATGGTGGGCGAACACGTACGGCAGGCCCTTGGCCGCGGCCAGCCGCGCCGAATACATGCTCGACCCCAGCAGCCACAGCCGCGGTTCGCCGACCGCGGCCGGGGTGGCCTTGAGCAGGTAGTCGCCGTCACGCAACTGGACCTGCACGCCGCGGCTGCTCATCATCGCCCGGACATGGTCGAGATAGTCGGGGAAGTTCGCGATGTCCTCGTCGCCCCGGCCGGAGCGCAGCATGACCGACGTGACCGGGTCCGATCCGGGGGCCCGCCCGATCCCCAGGTCGATCCGGCCGGGCGCTGCGGCCTCCAGCAGGGCGAACTGTTCGGCAACGGCCAGCGGGGCGTGGTTGGGCAGCATCACCCCACCGGAGCCGAGCCGCACCCGCGCCGTCTGCGCGGCGAGGTAGGCCAGCAGTACCGGCGGGCTGGTAGCGCCCACCGAGGGCATGTTGTGATGCTCGGCCACCCAGTATCTGGTGAATCCGAGGCGGTCGGCGGTCTGGGCCAGGCGTACCGTCGCCGCCAGCGCATCGGCGGTGGACTGGTCGGTGCGGACGGGGACGAGATCAAGAACGGAAAGACGCACGCTACTGAGCAACACCGGAACTCAGCCGGATAGTCCCGCCAACACCGACGCTTGCGCGAAGATGTCGTCCAGCATCGCCGGGGTCAACCGTCCGGTGAACATGTTCTGTTGACTGGGGTGATAACAGCCCAGCAGCCGCAATGCCGGACCGAGCTGGGCGAGCGCGCCGTGGGCGAACTTCGGCTTGGGTTTGGGCACCGGGTCGGCGGCAACCCGTAGTGCGACCTGCCAGGCGAATCCACCTAGCGCGATCAACACCCGCACGTGGGGCGCGATCAACTGCCACTCCGTGTCGATCCACGGCGCGCACGTGTTGCGCTCGACGGTGGTCGGGGCGTTGTCCGGTGGGGCACAGCGCACCGGCGCGATGATCCGGATGCCGTTGGCGTGCAACCCATCCGCAGCGTCGACGCTGGTGGGCTGGTTGACCAGACCGGCTCGGTGCAGCGCCGCATACAGCTGGTCGCCAGACCGGTCGCCGGTGAACATGCGGCCGGTGCGGTTGGCGCCATTGGCAGCAGGCGCCAATCCGACGATCACGATCTTGGGTTTCGAGGAGCCCCAGCCGGGCACCGGTCGCCCCCAATACGGCTGGTCGGCAAAGGACTTTCGCTTGACCACGGCCACCTGCTCACGCCAAGTCACCAGTCGGGGGCAGGCCCGGCAGACGCTGATCAGCGCGTCGAGTTCGTCGATCGACTCGACTTGGTCGGCCAGCCGCACCACCTGTGCGGCATCGGCAGCCGGTGGCGTTTCCGGGGTTGCCGGATCGCCGGGCCAGCCTGCCCCGGGCGGCACCGGCGAGTCGAACGGCTGACCGGTGCGGGGGTGCTTCAGCATTGCCTCACTCTGCATGCCGACGGGGCGGGGCGGGAAGGCAGCCTTGTTTTCTGAGAGTTTCTCAGACATAGTTGACCGACCTTGAGGCGGAGAAGGGCTGACCATGGGCTTGCGCCGACTTTCCGAGCGGCTTGTGCCGACAGTGCTGAGCGCCACGTTGCTCCTGTTCGCCGGGCCGGTGGCACCGGCCCACGCCGACAGCCCTGAGGATGCGCTGACGGCGTTGGTCATGGGCGGCACCTTCATGCCGACTCCCAGTCAGCGCTGGCAAGAAGCGATCGTCAGCGACTACATCGATCCCGCAACCGGGGGCACCTACACCCCGGTGACGGTCCCCTATCCGGCATCGGGTGCCAGCACGTCGATTCCCACCGGTCTGGCGAACCTTCAGGCTGCGATGGCTCAACAGCCCGACGGCCGGCCCTACCTGGTGTCGGGGTATTCGCAGAGCGCCCAGATCGCGGTCCTGGAAAAGATCAACCTGATGCAGTCGGGGCAACCCGCCCCCGATGTCACCTTTTTCCTGCTCGGCTCGGGCAACCGCCCCAACGGGGGCTTCCTGGAGCGGTTCGAGGGGTTGGTGATCCCGGGGATGCCCGGTCTGGACTTCAACGGGGCCGAGCCGACCAACGGCGGAATCGCCACCATCGACGTCACCGCGCAGTACGACGCGAATTCGGACTTCCCGCAATTTCCCATCAACCTGGTGGCCGACTTCAACGCCTTGCTCGGATTCATCTACACCCACGGGGGTTACGGCGGTGGGCCTCTGCCGCAGTTGGTTCCCGCGGTGTGGCCCCCGTCGGAGCCCATGACAGGCCCGTTTGTCGACGAGTACGTGCTGGGCTCCACCGAGATCGTCAAGCAGATCACCGGCGACACCACCTTCTACTTCATCCCAACCGCCGAATTGCCGCTGCTGAGTCCGCTGCGCACCTTGGGAGTGCCCGAGTCGTGGCTCGACGTCGTGCAACCGGCGCTGCGGGTGATCGTCGAAGCCGGATACGACAGATCCGTGCCTTTCGGAGAGCCGACGCCGGCACAGCTGATCCCGACACTCGACCCGGTGACCTTCGCGCTCCAGTTCGCGCAGGCGAGCGTGCAGGGCGCCGACAACGCACTGAATCTCATCGGCCTGGACCTGCCCGGCTACGCCGAGCTGATGGGACTCTTCGACGACGCTCGCGCCTGGTCGGCCGACGAGATCGGCGCTCCCTACGCGCAGGTGGTCTCCTGGCTCAACGACTACATCAACCCCTTCACCGCTTTCACCGCGATCGCCGGCCCGATCGGCGAAGCCGTCCAACTGCTGTTCGACGTGACCGGCGTCCAGGCATACCTGCTGGATCCGGCGCTGGGGCTCATCGGCACCCTGGGCGGACTGGTCACCAGCTGACCGCGGCTGGCCGCTCCTGCGCGGGGGCGTCCCGCCAGATGCCGCGGCTAGGATCACCTGGGTGATCGCCGAGGCGCTGACCCAGCTGACAACCGAACTCCCCGACGGCATGGTGGTCACCGACCCGACGATCACCGCCGGCTATCGCCAGGACAAAGCGCTGGACCCGATGGCGGGCCAGCCCTTGGCAGTGGTGCGCCCGCTGCGCACCCAAGAAGTGCAGACGGTCATGCGATGGGCTACCGCTCACCGGGTGCCGGTGGTGACTCGCGGCGCGGGCACCGGCCTGTCCGGCGGCGCCACCGCGATCGACGGCGGGATCGTGCTGTGTACCGAGAAGATGCGCGACATCACCGTCGACCCCGTCACCCGTACCGCGGTGTGCCAGCCGGGCCTGTTCAACGCCGAGGTGAAGAAGGCCGTCGCCGCCTACGGACTGTGGTACCCGCCGGATCCGTCGTCGTTCGAGATCTGCAGCATCGGTGGCAACATCGCCACCAACGCCGGCGGGCTGTGCTGCGTCAAGTACGGCGTGACCACCGACTATGTACTGGGCCTGCAGGTGGTGTTGGCCGACGGCACCGCGGTGCGCCTGGGCGGACCCCGCCTCAAAGACGTCGCCGGACTCTCGCTGACCAAGCTGTTCGTCGGCAGCGAGGGCACCCTCGGGGTGGTCACCGAGGTGACCCTGCGACTGTTGCCCGCTCAGTCGAAATCGGCTGTGGTGGTGGCCACTTTCGCCTCGGTGACCGCCGCTGCCGAGGCGGTGCTCGACGTGTCCGGGCGGCTGCGCCCTTCGATGCTGGAGTTCATGGACTCGGCGGCGATCAACGCCGTAGAAGACCAGCTGCGCATGGGCCTGGACCGCGAGGCAGCGGCCATGCTGGTGGCGGCCTCCGACGAGCGCGGTCACGCGGGCGCCGAGGATGTCGAGTTGATGGCCCAGGTGTTCAACGCGCACCACGCCAAGGAGGTGTTCTCCACCGATGACCCGGTCGAAGCCGAAGGCTTCGTCGCGGCCCGGCGGTTCTGCATTCCGGCGGTCGAGGCGAAGGGGCCGTTGCTGTTGGAGGACGTCGGGGTGCCGGTGCCGCGGTTGGCGGAGCTGATCACCGGTATCGAGAAGATCGCCGCGGAGCGCCGGTTGCTGATCTCGGTGATCGCGCATGCCGGCGACGGCAACACGCACCCGCTGATCGTGCACGACCCGCGCGACCCCGATCAGGTGCGTCGTGCCGAGCTTGCCTACGGCGAGATCATGGAGCTGGCCTTGACGCTGGGCGGCACTATCACCGGCGAGCACGGCGTGGGGCGGTTGAAGCGACCGTGGCTGGGCGAGCAGCTGGGTCCCGACGTGATGGCACTGAACCAGCGCGTCAAGGCCGCACTCGACCCGCTGAACATCCTGAATCCGGGTTCGGGCATCTGAACGCACCTGGCCATTGACACGCGCATGCCGCTGTCGTATCAATGAGATATGACGACCACGATGTCTCATCCGAAGTTTGAGCTCGGCAACGCCGACACCTGGCCCAATCCCTGGCCGATGTACGCCGCATTGCGCGACCACGACCCGGTCCACCGGGTGGTCCCGCCGGACGCACCCGACCAGGACTACTACGTGCTGTCCCGTCATGCCGACATCTGGGCCGCCGCCGCCGACCATGAGACGTTCTCGTCCGCCCAGGGGCTGACCGTCAACTACCGCGAGCTGGAACTGATCGGCCTGGCCGACAACCCGCCGATGGTGATGCAGGATCCGCCGGTGCACACCGAGTTTCGCAAGCTGGTGGCCCGTGGCTTCATGCCGCGGCAGGTGGAGTTGCTGGAGCCCAAGGTCCGCGAGTTCGTCGTCGAACGCATCGAGCGACTGCGGGCCAACGGCGGCACCGGGGACATCGTCGGCGAGCTGTTCAAACCGCTGCCGTCGATGGTGGTCGCGCACTACCTCGGTGTACCGGAGGAGGACCGCAGCCAGTTCGACCGCTGGACCGACGCGGTGGTCGCGGCCACCGTCAGCGAAGACGGGGTCGCCTCGGCCGGGGACGCGGTCGGAGAGATGATGGCCTACTTCGGCGCGCTCATCGAACGCCGCCGCACCGAGCCCGAAGACGACACGGTCTCGCATCTGGTGGCTGCCGGGTTGGGCGCCGACGGCGACATCAAGGGACTGCTGTCGGTGCTGGCTTTCACCTTCACCATGGTCACCGGCGGCAACGATACGACGACTGGAATGCTCGGCGGCTCAGTGCAACTGCTGCAGCAGCACCCGGATCAGCGTCAGCTGCTGGTGGAGAACCCCGAGCTGATCCGCGACGCCGTCGAGGAGTTGCTGCGGCTGACCTCGCCCGTGCAGGGACTGGCACGCACCACCACCCGGGACGCCCTCGTCGGCGACACCACCATTCCGGCGGGCCGTAAGGTGTTGCTGCTCTACGGCTCGGGCAACCGCGACGAACGACAGTTCGGGCCGGACGCCGGCGAACTCGACGTGCGGCGCAAGCCCCACCAGATCCTCACCTTCAGCTACGGCGCCCACCACTGCATCGGCAACCAGGCGGCCCGGATGCAGGCGCGGGTGGCGTTGGAGGAACTGATGGCCCGCTGCCCGAACTACACGATCGACGAAGCCGGGATCGTGTGGTCCGGCGGCAGCTACGTGCGACGTCCACTGTCGGTTCCCTTCACCGCAGGATCGTGATGGCCGGCCGGTCCTGGCTGTCCGATCAGCGTGGCGAGCTGGCCACCGAGAAGATTCTCGACGCGGCGGAAAAGCTGTTCGCCGAACAGGACCCCGCCTCGGTGGGCATGAATGAGATCGCCCGCGCCGCAGGCTGCTCCCGCGCCACGCTGTATCGGTACTTCGAGAGCCGCGACGCGCTGCACACCGCCTACGCGCACCGCTGGGCCAATGCGCTCTATCACGAGTTGACGCGACGGCTGGCCGGCATCGACGACCCGGCGGACCGGCTGGTCGCCGGGATCACCGAATCCCTGGCGCTGGTGCGCGGCAACCCCGCGCTGGCGTCATGGTTCGCCGAGACCGGACCGCCGATCGGTGCCGCGATGGCCGCGCAGTCCGATGTCATCACCGTGATGGTGGCGTCGTTTCTGTCCGCATTGGGCGCCGAGGACAACGACGCAGTTGCGCACCGTGCCCGATGGGTGGTGCGCGTGGTCACCTCGATGCTGAGCTTCCCCGGTCGTGACGCCGACGACGAGCGGGAAATGCTGACACAGTTCGTGGTACCGGTTGTGGTCTCGCCGGGGCGGCTCAGGTCGGCGCGGGTCGGCTCGGGGGAATAGGAGGATGGCCCGCCTCTGAGCGACAACTGCGCGTGCGTGGACGAGTCCCCCGCGATTTGTCGCTCAAAGCCGGGCAACTGTGCCAATAGTCCGGCCGGGCACGTGCCCACCGATCCGGCCCGGAACACGGCTCAGGCCCGCACCCGGGTGAAACGGTGCAGCAGCCACGACACCGGCACCGTGACCAGCATGGTGAGCACGAACAGCGCCAGCATCGAGCCGGTGTAGACCGGAGTGCGCAGCACCTCGACCATCACCACCTCCATCAGCACCAGGTGAACCAGGAAGATCTCATAGGAGATCTCCCCCAGCCACACCATCGGTCGGCTCGCCAACAGCCGCGCGTACCAACCGCGATTGCCCAACGCCAGCGGCGCCACCAGCAACGCGGCGATCACCGCGTAGAACCCGGCCTTGACCAAGGCCTCGGACAGTTTGGCCGGTGATGTGGTCGGCTCCCCCGCGATCGGTGTGGAAGCGATGAGATAACAGATGAGCGCCAACGGAATCGCCACGAAGCCGTAACAGCGCACACCCATCGCCCGCAGCACCGTGAGCATCATCCCGGCGACGAACCAGGCCAGATAGCCCGGCAGCCACAGCCGGGCGCCGTCGGGCAGGAAATCGGTCGTGTGTACGAGCGTCAACCAGGCCGGCGTGATCGCCGCCGCCGCAGCCAGCCCGGCCAGCAGCATCCCCGGCCGCCACTGTCGGCGGCACAGCCAGACCAACGCCGCGTAGGCGAGCAGCGGCAGCAGCACGTAGAAGGCGACTTCGACTGCGAGGCTCCACATCTGGGTGAGACCCTGGTGCAGATAGCCGAACATGTAGTTGTCGGTGTAGATCTGGGTCAGTGTCAGGTTCCGCAGCAACCCGATCGGGCTGTGGCCGGGGTTCGGGCCGGCGGTGCGGTAGTGATAGATCACGTAAGCCAGTAGCACCGTCACGACATAGGCGGGCATGATGCGCCGCACCCGGTGCCAGGCGTACCGGCGCACCGATGGGTCCGGCTGCCCCAATGCGGTGGCTCGCACCCACGGCTGGAACAGCAGAAAACCGGAGAGCACGAAGAAGATCGGCACCCCGATCTCCATCCGGGAACCCAGCAACCCGGCGTAGCCGTGGGTGTACTTGCCGGTGGTGTAGGCCGCATGTGTTCCGACCACCAGGATCGCGGCGACCGCACGCACGCCGGTCAGCGACGCGACCCGATCCACTCCAGCGACCTGCTCGAGCCCGCCCTGGGCGACGTCGTCGCGCGGCAGGGTCATTCGGTCCGTTTCCGGTACCCGCCCTCGCCGCGGCGATCGGGTTTACCAGAGGGCCGTTCGCGACGCAGGTTGATTAGCTGGCCCTGAATCCGGGTCTGCTCCAACGCCTTGAGGGTCTTGCCGGACAATTTGGCGGGCAGCTCGACCAGCGAGTGGTCCACCTTGATGCTGATGCTGCCGAAATCGCTGCGATTCAGGCCACCCTCGTTGGCCAGTGCCCCGACAATCGCACCCGGGTTGACCTTGTGGCGCTTGCCGACCGAGATCCGATAGGTGGCGAATCCGTCTTTCGGCGGGCCCTTGCGGTCGCCTCTGCGGTCGTCGCGATCCGGCTTGATGCGTTCGCGTCGCTTGTCCGGCGGCGGCTCGACCATCAGGAACGCCTCGCCGTCACGGGACTGCAGCGCCAGCGCGGCGGCAATGTCGGCCATCGGCACGTTGTGCTCGCGGCTGTAGTCCTCGACCAGTCGACGGAACAACTCGATGCCCGACGCTCCGAGATGGTTGGTGATCGCGTCGGCGAACTTGGCGACCCGCTGGGCGTTGACGTCGTCGACGCTGGGCAGCTCCGCCTCGACCAGCTTCTGCCGCGTGACCTTCTCGATCAGCCGGAGCAGGTGGCGTTCCCGCGGGTTGACGAATAGCAGCGCGCTTCCCGAACGCCCGGCTCGTCCGGTGCGCCCGATCCGGTGCACATAGGCCTCGGGGTCGTTGGGAATGTCGTAGTTGACGACGTGCGAGATGCGCTCCACGTCCAGTCCGCGGGCGGCGACATCGGTGGCGACCAGGATGTCGAGGTTGCCGCTCTTGAGCGCGGCGATGGTCCGCTCGCGTTGCGCCTGCGCGATGTCACCGTTGATGGCCGCCGCGGAAAACCCTCGGGCGCGCAGCTTTTCGGCAACCTCCTCGGTGGCCTGTTTGGTGCGGACGAAGACGATCATCGCTTCGAAGGGCTCGACTTCGAGCACCCGAGTCAGGGCGTCCATCTTGCGTGGCCCGGCGACCTCGATGTAGCGCTGGGAGATGTTCTCCGCCGTGGTGGTTTTCGCCTTGACGGTGACTTCGACGGGGTCGTGCAGGTAGCGGTTGGTGATGCGGCGAATAGCCGACGGCATGGTCGCCGAGAACAGGGCCACCTGCTTGTGCTCGGGAGTGTCGGCCAGGATGCGCTCGACGTCCTCGGCGAATCCCATCTGCAGCATCTCGTCGGCCTCGTCGAGCACCAGGTAGTCCAGGTGCGACAAGTCCAGGCTGCCGCGTTCCAGATGGTCGATGACCCGGCCCGGAGTGCCGACCACGACCTGCGCGCCGCGCTTCAGCCCGGACAGCTGCACGGTGTAGGAGGCGCCACCGTAGATCGGCAGCACATTGATCCTTGGCAGATGCGCACCGTAGCGCCCGAATGCCTCGGCGACCTGCAGAGCCAACTCGCGAGTGGGCGCGAGCACCAGCGCCTGGGTGGCTTTGCTGGTGGTGTCGATGCGCGACAGGATCGGGATGGCGAACGCGGCGGTCTTGCCGGTACCGGTCTGGGCCAGCCCGACCACGTCGGAACCCTCCAGCAGGGCCGGGATGGTGGCGGCCTGAATCGCCGAGGGCGTTTCATAGCCGACGTCGACGACAGCTTTCAGAACCGAGGGGTGGATCTGCAGGTCGGCGAAGGTCGGGGCGGGTGGGTCGGGAAGATAACCAGCAGGTGGGTCCGAAAGGGACCCGGTGGTATCTGGGAAGGGCTCAGCGGGGGCATCAGGCGAGGTCATAGCGCTTAGCAGTCTACGGGCAAAGCGGCCCAGCTACTGCCACTGTTGCTCGCCGGCGCAGGGCTACCGACATCGGTGCTCGGCCGCGCCTCCCCCGGTTCCCCGCGCCCGGCCGGTACGGTGCCCGGTGTGTTGGGTGCCGCCAAACCGTTGGCCGTGATATCCGCACTGGCCGCAGCTCTGCTGGCCGGTTGCGGTTCGGGCGACTCCACCGTCGCCAAGACCCCGGAGAACACCATCCCGGCCGCCGCGCCGCCGGAAGCGCCCCCCACCACCGCGTCCGCAACATCGGGCAGCCCGGCCCCCGCCGACCCGTGCGCGGTCAATCTGGCCGCGCCGGCGATCGCCAAGGCCGTCTCCGAGCTGCCCCACGACCCGCGCAGCAAGCAGCCGTGGAGTCCGGAGCCGCTGGCCGGCAACTACAACACCTGTGCCGACATCTCTGCGGTGATCGTCAAGGCCAACACCAACGCCGAACACCCCAGTACCCGTGCGGTGCTGTTTCACCGCGGCGAATTCCTTCCCCAAGCCGTGCCAGACACTTACGGATTCAGCGGTATCGACGTGGCGCAGTCCACCGGCGACACGGTTGCGCTGCGAAACGCCAGCGGCATACCGGGGTTGGCCGGGATCGTGAAATTCCACTGGAACGGCAACGCGGTGGAGATCGTCGGCAACACCACCCGGTGACCGGCCGCGTCCCCTAGAACCGACTGTCGCGCCGTGAATGGCGCCCGAAGGCGTCGGTGTCGTCGGGGTCCTCCCGATAGTGCCGATTTCGGCGGGTCGGATTGTTGCCGGTGATCCCGAACTTGGCCAGCACGTCAGGTACCGCACTCCCGTTGGGGAGCGTGCGCAGATGGCGACCCGCATCGACGTCAACGCCGTTGTGGTGCAGTGGCGCCGGTTCGGCCGCGGCAATCAACGTCGGTGCCCGCGGAATCTCGACGGTGAGCGGCTCGGTGGCGGGGTCCTGCGGACTACGGGCTCGGGGGGGCTTCGGCGCGACAACCGGGATCGGCTCGGTGCGTTCGACGACCTCGGGTTCGGCCTTCGGGGCGTGGAAGTGTCGCGGCAGGCTGACGCGTTCGGGCGCTCTGGTGTTACCGGGATCCTCGTCGCGGTCATCGAGGGCCTCGAAGTCGTCCGGCTCGTCGAAGTCGTCGAGGTCGTCGAAATAGTCAGCACCGGTGCCACGGTCGCTGCGGCGGGCCGGGTCGATGACATAGCCGACCATGAAGAGCGCGGCCACCACACCGAAGAGCGCCACGAACGCCGGCAGCAGCGTCGCCTCCGACATGGCCAAGGCGAACGGCTCGTGAAGGAACTCGGGCAGCTGCAAGACCGCGGAAGCACGCTCGGGGGGCCGACCGCCTGGCATCGGCGGCAGATCGGCGGCGATCCTCGACGTCATGAACGCGGCCATACCGGCGCTGCCCAACACCGCCCCGACCTGGCGCGTCGCGTTGTAGACCCCGGACCCGGCACCGGCCAGATGCGGCGGAAGGTTGCGGGTGGCGGTGGCCGCCAGCGGCGACCAGATGAACGCCATGCCAACCCCGATCACCGCAAACGGCAGCACCAGCCGCCAGATGGGGGTCACCGGGGTCATCTCGATGGACAGCCAGGTGAGCCCGATCGCCAGTACCGAGAAGCCGAAACCGACCACCGCCCGGGGATGAGCGCGGTCGACGATCTTTCCCACAATGGGTGCCAGCACGCCGCTGGCGATCGCCATCGGGGCGGTCAGCAGCGCAGAACGGGTGGGTGACATCTCGCACACCGCCTGCGCGTAGAACATCACCGGCAGCACCATCCCGGTGACCGCGAAGCCGACGACCGCCACGCCGATGTTGGCCAGCCCGAAGTCAAGGTCACGGAAGATGTGCAGGGGCACCAACGGCTCGCCGTCGGTGACGGCCTGCCAATAGACGAAAGCCACCATGCAGCAGACGCCGCCGAAGATCTGCGCCCAGATCCAGGGCGCCCACCCCTGCGACTCGCCTTCCTGCAGGGCGAAGACCAGCAGGAACATTCCGGCCCCCGACAGCGCCACGCCGAGGACGTCGAAGCGGTGCCGGTGCACCGGCAGGTCGGGAATCAGCACGATGGCCAGCACCAGGCCGATGGCGCCGATCGGGACGTTGACGAAGAAGATCCACTCCCAGCCCAGCCGGTCGACCAGCACGCCGCCGGCCAGCGGTCCGATCAGGGTGGCAACCCCGGCGGTCGCCCCCCACACGCTCATGGCCGCGCCGCGGCGGTCCGGAGGGAACGTCCGGGTGATCACCGACAAGGTCTGCGGGGTCAACAGAGCGGCGCCGACACCCTGGACCGCCCGGGCGGCGATCAGCATCTCAATGCTCCCGGCAAGTCCGCACCACAGCGACGCTGCGGTGAACACCGCCAGCCCGATCAGGTACAGGTTCTTGGGCCCGAACTGGTCGCCGAGACGACCGGCGACCAGCAGCGGTACCGCGTAGCCCAGCAGGTAGGCACTGGTGACCCAGATCACGGTGTCGTAGCCGATGTCGAGCGCCGACATGATGCTCGGGTTGGCGACGGCCACGATCGTGGAATCCACCAAGATCACAAAGAAGCCGAGCATCATCGCCCACAGGGCATTCCACGGATTTACCGGGTCAGCCGCGCGCGCCGGACCGGTACGCGCGATCGCGCGTACCGGGTCGTCATACGTGCTGCTCAAGCGCCGCCCTCCCGTCGCTGCGCGGTGCCGTTCGGGGCATCAACCCACCTCACTGCGACGCTACGGACAGATAATGACGGGAACAACTCGGATCGCCACGGCGCTGTTCGCTGCGGGTGACGATCGCGTCCGTTGAAACGGGTAAACAAACGGCAGCGCGTTAGCCTGAACTCCACCGAGTCCGAACGGGAGGCAACCATGGGCATCTTTCGACGGCGACGGCCGGCGCAAGTACCGGCGCCGACCTTCGGCGAGGAGAAGCCGACCATGGCGGCGCGGGTGCTGGCGCGGGTCATCGAGCGCAGCGAGCGGGTGCAGGGTCCGGCGGTGCGGGCCTACGTGGAGCGCCTACGGAGAACTGATCCCGATGCCGACCCGGCCCAGGTGATCGCCAAGCTGGAGAAGCGCTTTCTGGCGGCGGCAACAGCCAGCGGCGCCGCGGTGGGCGCCACCGCGGCCGTGCCGGCGATCGGCACCCTGATGGCGCTGTCGGCGGTTGCCGGGGAGACCGCGGTCTTCCTGGAGGCCACCGCGTTCTTCGTGCTGTCCGTCGCGGAGGTACACGGCATTCCCGTGGACAACCGCGATCGGCGCCGCGCGCTGGTGCTGGCGGTGCTGGTGGGCGACCAGGGCAAGGGCGCGCTCGCCGACCTGCTGGGTCCGGGCCGCACCAGCGGCGCGTGGCTCGCCGAAGGATCTGCCGGTGTCGCCGCGCTGCCGCTGCCGGCGGTCAAGGAGTTGAACTCCCGTCTGCTGCGGTACTTCGTCAAGCGCTTCACCCTGCGCCGCGGGGCGCTCGCGTTCGGCAAGCTGTTGCCGGTCGGCCTGGGAGCTGTGATCGGCGCCATCGGCAACCGGCTGATGGGCAAGAAGATCATCAGCAATGCCCGCAAGGCGTTCGGCGACCCCGCCCGCCGCTGGCCGGTGAACTTGCACCTGGTGCCGACCCTGCACGACGGCCCAGGCTCTCCAGCCCACTCCGCATAACCGTCGGCGGGATCGCGGCCGGCGGACAATCGGCCGCGAGCCTGGCGGAATATCTCCGAGGGGCTAGCCTTTATGAGGCAGGCGGGTGCGGGCGCAAGTGCCACGCCAAACGACCAGGAATCGAGGCGAGAAGCTGTCGTGAGCGGTATCAGTTCACCCTTCGGTCAGAACGAGTGGCTAGTCGAGGAGATGTACCGCAAATTCCGCGAGGATCCCTCCTCTGTGGATCCGAGCTGGCATGAGTTCCTGGCCGACTACAAGCCCGACGCGCAACAAGGTGACGGCGCGGCCGCACCGGCGGGGGCCCGCCCTGCTACCGCGGCGCAGCCGGCGGCCCCGGCTCCTGCAG